>JASFHU010000021.1:0-16160 GCA_050123055.1 Anaerolineae bacterium | reverse complement strand
CTCCTCCCTCCCCTCTCCAGTGCATCTGTCACATCCTGGGGGCAAAACCTGCTGCTCAACAAAGCACTCGCCCCGGCCCCTCAACGGCGCGTCCAGTGCCCGAGCCTGCCGGCCACTGGGCTACCTGGCTGCCGGTGGTCCGGGGCTCTGGGCCACTGACGAGATAGCCACCTCCAGAGCTTGTGCCCCAACATCTGATCGCGCTCCGGTCGCTGACAGGCAGCGGATTTGCGGCCATCTCCGTGTCAATTGGTACTGCGGGCAAGCTCTGAAGGGAAGAATCCGGTCTACTATGTTCTTGGCCAGACAGAAGGGGGACGGCATCTGTTCAGCGTAGTGATTCAGTTTCCCGATGGAAACGGATATCCTGTAACGGCACGATCCATGACGCGCAAAGAGAAAAAGCGATACAATCGGTGGAAAAAGAGATGAACAAATCCAAGATTCCCGAGACAGATTCAATCAAAGAACTCGCCAGGTTCTGGGACACACACGATCTGACAGAGTTTGAAGATCAATTGGAAGAAGTCACTGAACCGGTTTTCCAGCGCCAGGTGGAAACCGTTGCTGTGCCCCTGCAAGCCCAGGAAATCCAGGCGGTCAGGCGCATTGCCGAGTCTCAAGGCGTTGACTATGTTGCGCTGATTCAGGGGTGGGTGCTCGAAAAGCTCCATTCTTCCTGAGCTAAGAATCGCTTGCTGTGCATGCAGATCCTGTTTTCGGGTCATGGCGCTACAGATCCCGCGACCTGGCGACCAGTTCCACCTGCCATGTGCCCGCGCCCTGCCCATCCGCCGGCCTCAGCCTTCGTCCAATTCGTGCCATCGCAGATCCCGAGCTCCGCTCTGAGTCTCCGAAAGAGTCCCCGTTGGGATCGAAGATCCTGAGTCCCCGTGAGGATCGCAGATCCCGAGTCCCCGTGGGGATTCGTGGCCGTCTCCCCACGCGTGCTGCCCTCAACCCTTGTCTTGAGCATCAGCGAAGGATCAGCAGCGACTCGAGTATTGTTTCCCAGAATTTCAGGGGTACCCTGCGGCAGGGTGGCAGGGTGGCAGGGTGGCAGAGTAACGTCCCGTCACGAAGACCGGTCGCCTGGCTTCTGGAACCTGCAGCCTTCCACGCGCCCACCGCGCAAGATGGGACTCCATGGCCTGTGCAGTGCGGGAGCCCTTTGTGTATTTGTCTTCGGATTGACGCCTCGGCTATCTTGCTCTATAATAGCTGCATAGTCGAAAAGCTGCTGCGAGCGTGGACAATTGAGTGATTTTGTGATTTGCATTGACAACGAAAGCAATGCGGCGAGTCTAATCCTGGGCAAGGTCTACCGCAGGTTGCCAGACGCAAAGGCTGAGTCGCACAACATGCTGCGCGTCATCGATGAGGACAGGTCAGAGCCCGACGGCTACCTCTATCCGACGTCGATGTTTGCACCTATCGAGCTGCCAGAGGTGGCCGAGCGGGTCCTGACGGCAGCGGGTGCGTGAGCGGGGTGAATGGCGCATTTTGACGCAGATCCACCACCCAGTGCGGCCCTGCCTGGGTGGTTTTTCTTTGGCACTGTGCAATTCGTTGCTTTCTCAATTCGCTGTAGTCTTTGGTTTCCCCCCACACGCAAAGCTGAGCCGCCAGCCCTCACCCTCAGCCTGAGCCTAACCCTCACCTCAGAGGGGGCACCGGCGGAGGGTGTTGTAGTGCTATAGTAACACTCCGCCACCGACCCCGGTCGGCTCAATCGCCAGTCCAACCGGCAACAGTCACCGACACCAGTCGGCCGGCTCCAGTCAGCCGATCCGTAAATCCTGCCTATCCGCTGTTCTCCCCGCATCCCTCCGCCTCACCCTCAACCGTCTTCATCCAATTCGTCCAATTCGTGTAATCGCAGCTCCCGAGTCCCCGTGGGCTTTCGTGGCCGGTCCCCGCGCCTGGGGACGTGCCCGAAACAGGCTCGGTCTGGAGGCCTTCGCCTATCAGGCGGGAGAGGGTCGATGCCCTCAACTTCCATCCCCTCCGTCCATTTCGTCCAAACCTGGGACCTATGGTCCTCGTGGCTGTCTGCCCCACAAGCATGGGGGCCGATCATCACGTCGTCTGCCGTTAGTGGTCCGTCGTCAGTCTTCCCCGCGCGCGTGGGGCTGGATCATCACGTCGTCTGTGGTCCATCATCGTCATAATCCCGGTAGGCCCGCCTGATCCGGTTATAGGCCCGGTAAGAGGTCGCCAGCAGGGCCGGAATATCCCGCACCGGGATCTTGCGCAGGAGCGACAGCTTGCCGGCCAGCGAGGTCGCATTTTGGGCCAGTTGGTAGTACTCCTCGTAGAATTCCTTCAGCGGCAGCGCCGTCGGCAGCAGGGTGTGGATGAAATCAAAAAGGTCATAGTTATGGGTGATGAGCTGATCCTCCACCTCCTGGTAGAAATCTGTGCCCGGCAGCGGCGTGAGCACCGCGAACGTGGCAAAGTTCAGGTTCAGAGACCGGCAGTAGTGCCTGTAGGCGCTGAAATCGGCCTTGGTAAATTCCGGGTGGACGATGAAGGAAGCGCGGATCTCAATCTCGAGATCCTGCAGGATCTGCACCGCCGTCTCGTTGTCGCGCAGCGTCGAGCCCTTTTGGATCTCCTCCAGTTCGCGGTCTCGGAAAAACTCCAGGCCTACAAACACCCGCTCCAGGCCGGCTCTCTTCCATGCCTCCACGAGGTCAGGATTCCTGGTAATGGTATCGCTTCGGCCGTAGAGAAAATACCGCTTGCGCAGACCCGCCTCCCGGATCATCGTCGCCAGCTTGTGCATCCTCTTGGCATCGATCAGCGACTCGTCATCGGCAAAAAAGACATACTCCTCCTCCAGCGTGCCCAGCTCTTCCACCACCTGCTCCGGCTTTCGCTTCAGGTAGCGCCCGCCGGCCAGTTTCCAGAGCGCACAGAACCTGCACCGGTAGGGGCATCCCTTGGAGGTGCGTATCGACGCCAGCGGCTTCATCCATTCGGAGTAATAGCGATGCCGGTAGCCGGCCGTGGTATTCCTGTCCGGGAAGGGAAAGGCATCCAGGTCCGACCCATCGCGGCCATCGGTTTGGACCAACCCGTCGCCCCTGGCAAAGGCCAGCCCCGGGATACCATCAAAGCCCTTTCCTTGTTCGAACCGGGCCACGATCTCCTGGAAGGCGGTAACGCCCTCGCCGATGACAATGAGATCGATGAACGGAGACAGGAAATCCTGCGGCATCACCGTGGCGTGGTGCCCGCCAACCACCGTCAGCACCTCCGGATCCCACTCTTTGACCTGCTGGAACAGCCTGCGGACCCCGTTCACGTGCACCGTGTACGCAGTGATGCCCACGATGTCCGGACAAAAGCTCGCCAGCGCGCCTGCAAAGTCCTTCTCCAGCCGCAGGTCGAGGATCCGCACCTCGTGGTCCCGTGCCACCCCCGCCGCAAGGTATTCCAGGGCCAGTGGTTCAAAGAGCGAGATATCCTCTCCGCCGATCGTCAGCGGTGCCTTGCTTGGTTCGATGAGCAAGATCTTCATGACGCTTGTCCTCCTCAGCCATGGCCGTGCATCGTTCCTTTCTATCGATTATACAGGACGGCTGTACCGCGGGCATCAGCCATCTGGGCGAAATCGCCATTAGCCAGGTGGCCAATTTGGCTCAAGGACCTGACAGCTTTGGGAAAAGTCCCATCATCTGATGCTTAACCTGGCCATCGGTAGCGGTTCGAAGGAGCCCGCTTGCCGACACGAACCTGTCAGATCTAGCCATATTGAGAAACGGTCTGGCGCCAGGGCGCCAATTTGCCGTTTTTTTCCTTTTGCGGTATAATACCATACACGAGACAAGCGGACAACGCAATGCCGCTGTCTTGAGCAATTTCGGGGTTTGCTGCATAGTGAAAGGCTGTGAAGGGAACGAGTAGGCGAGGCGGAACGTTCAGAGAGTCCGGCCAGTGTGGTGGAAGCCGGATACGGAAAACCCGCCGAAAATCCTCCCAGAGCCGCCAACCGAACGCCATCCGGCGCCAACGATGTCCGGCTGGCCAGTAGGCTTGGCCGGATTCGCCCACCGTTAGCCGGGCGCGGGTATCGTCCGAATTGAACCATGAGGGACCGTACCTGGCCGAGTGAGCGGTAACGCTAAGAAGGGTGGTACCGCGGGGGTGTCATGCTGGCGCTCCCGTCCCTTGCGGACGGGAGCGTTTTGTATTATGACGCAAAAAGTCTGTCGGAGAGAGCCCATAGTGGCGACCTGTGAAGGTTAAGAATTTACTTCGGCAACGGAGACCGGCACCGGTTGAAACCGGTGCCTGACACTGACACGCCAAACCCGCTGCAAGCGGGTTACAACCCTGACCAGTGCGTTTCAACGCACTTTTGGTATTAGACGCCGAATTCATTCGGCGGATGACGGCGGCGCGGTGACCGGGTTAATTTCTTGAACCCCATCAGCCGTCCAAGAAGCAACCCAAGATCTAAACAAGGAAGTGAAAAGGTGGAATATATACCCTATACCAAGCTGAGTGGTGTGCCCAACGTCATCGTCGACGGGGCAGCCCAGGCTGATACGGTGGTGACCCTGAGCCACTGGCCCGGAAGCGGCTCGCCGCCCGAGTTCAGCGCCGACACCAGTGCCGAGATCGTATTGAACTACCTCAGCACCCCGGGCGCCGCGAAACAGTATGCGCCCAAGGTCAAGGCCGTGTCCAACAACCACTTTGACGAGGACGGCCTGTGCGCGGTGTGGGCCATGCTCCATCCCAAGAAGGCCTCGAGGAGGCGAGAGCTCCTGGTCGACGTCGCGACAGCCGGCGACTTTAGCGTCTACCGCCGGCCCCAGGCGGCCAAGGTGGTGTTTACCATCCGCAGCCACGCCGATCCTGCCACCTCGCCGGTGGAAGACCAGCTCCACGACGACGACGGCACCGGCAGCGCCCGCTACCAGGCCCTGCTGCCGCTGCTAGAGGACTTTATGGACGAAACCGACCGCTACGGCCCCTACTGGGATGACGAATGGTCGTCCATGCTGCGCAGCAAGACGGCGCTGGTGACAGGCCAGGTCGAGTTGCACGAGATCCCGCACGTGGACTTGGCCGTGGCCCAGTCTCCAGAGACCTTGCACGAGATGGTGATCAATCAAAACACCGAGCGCCTGCGCGTGCTGACGGCCCGGCCCGGCGGCTACTACTGTCTCCGCTACCGCTACGAGACCTGGGTCCAGTTTGCCAGCCGGCCGGTCAAGCCCCGGGTGGACCTGGCGCCGCTGCAACCCCGTCTGCAAGATCTCGAGCAGGAGAACGTCACTTGGACCTTTGGCGGCCTCGGGTCCATTACGCCCACATTCCAACCGCTGGGGCCCGATGGCCAGCCGGCCCCCAGCAGCCTGACGCTGGAGACGCTGCTCGACGAGCTGGTGGCCTACTACGAACGGGAGCAGGACAACCCGGCCAGGCAATGGGATCCCTACGCCTGACCGCGCGGCGCAGGCCATGCGCCAAGACCAGAGGAGTGACATGACAGAACATCTTTACCCGCTCGATAGCTATCTTCAAGCCTTCGACGCCACCGTGACGGCGGCCGATGGTTCAGCCGTCGCCCTGGACCGGACCGCCTTCTATCCCGGTGGGGGTGGTCAGCCCAACGACATCGGTACCTTGACCTGGGATGGCGGCGCGGCTCAGGTGGTCAAGGTCAAGCGCCGGGGCGCAGACCTATGGCACACCCTGCAGGGCGACCTGCCGCCGGTGGGAGCCGCCGTCCATGGACAGTTGGACTGGGAGCGTCGCTACCGCTTGATGCGCACCCACACCGCGCTCCATGTGCTCTGCGGCGTCGTGTGGCGCGACTATGGCGCCTCGGTCACCGGGGGCAACATGGAACCGCTCAAGGGCCGCATGGACTTTGAGTTCGAGACCATGCGCAAAGAACTGGTGGCCGAGATCGAGGCCAAGGTCAACGCCGAGATCGAGAAGGGCCACCCGGTGCGCATCGCCATTCTGCCCCGCGAGGAGGCGTTCCAGATCCCGGACCTGATCCGCACCAAGATCAACCTCTTGCCGCCGCAGATCCAGGAGGTACGCACCGTCGAGATCGTGGGCCTGGACCTGCAGGCCGACGGCGGCACCCACGTGGCCAACACCGACGAGATCGGCCGCGTCCGTATCGTCGACTATAAGAGCAAGGGAGCCATCAACAAGCGTATCTACCTCGAGCTAGAGTCTGAGGTGTGATAGACGTGGCGGGAATGGGAGTCGGACCGATAGGTCCGCTGCCGGTGAATTCGGGAGAGGAGGGAAGCAGAGAGATGCGAAAACATAGGTACCCATCTCTATGCTCGATTGCCAGCTCCGAGATCGAAAGACCATAGCCAACACGACCGGCGAAGGTTCGAACCAACACATCTGGTTACCTATACGATTTCGGAGGGCAGAAAATGTTCAAGCCAGTACCAAATCAGGTCGATTTTGTCAAGCAGGAGCATGAGGTACTCGACTTTTGGCAGCGCAGCGGCGCCTTTCAAAAGCTACAGGAAAAGAATAAAGGACGGGAAAGGTTTTCATTCATCGACGGCCCCATCACGGCCAACAACCCCATGGGGGTGCATCACGCCTGGGGGCGCACCTACAAGGACGTCTTCCAGCGCTACAAGGCCATGCGCGGCTTTGACCAGCGCTGGCAGAACGGCTTTGACTGCCAGGGGTTGTGGGTCGAGGTCAACGTAGAGCGTGACCGTGGCTTCAAGACCAAAAAAGACATCGAGGACTATGGTCTGGCCGACTTTGTCAACCTCTGCAAGCAGCGGGTTTTGCGCTACGCCGCGACCCAGACCCAGCAGTCCATCCGGCTCGGCTACTGGATGGACTGGGACGATACCGAATTGCTGCGCCATCTTGAAGCCAAGATGGCTGAGGATCCCACGCAGACCATCACCGTAGATGGTCCTCTCGGCCCTGTGACCGACACCGTGGAGCAGGTCGTCGGCCGGTTGGGCCTGCCAGAGATGGGCGGCAGTTACTATACCTTTAGCAACGAGAACAACTATAACATCTGGACGGCCCTGAAAAAGTGCCACGATCATGGTTGGATCTACAAGGGCCGGGACGTCATGCCCTGGTGCGCCCGCTGTGGCACCGGCATCAGCCAGCACGAGATCGTCACCGAGGGCTACCAGGAGCTTACCCATCCGAGTGTCTTTCTCCGCTTCCCGCTGCGCAATCGGCCCGGCGAGAGCCTGCTGGTGTGGACCACGACCCCCTGGACGTTGACCAGCAACGTCGGGGCGGCGGTCCATCCCGACCTGCCCTACGTCCTGGTGGAACAGGCGCAGGCCGCGGGCGATTCTTTGCCGCACCGCTTCTGGTTGAGCAAGGGTGCTCTGGACAATGCCCTCCGGGGTTCCTACACCGTGCTGGAGGAAAGGCCAGGCGCCGAGCTGGAGGATTGGACCTACGACGGTCCCTTTGACGAACTCCCTGCCCAGCAGGAGAGCGCCGCCGTCGAGGCCCACCGCGTCATCCTCTGGGAGGAGGTGGGCGAAACCGAGGGCACCGGCATTGTCCACATCGCACCCGGCTGCGGTGCCGAGGACTTTCAACTCGGCCAGGAGTTCGATCTGCCGGCCATCGCTCCCCTGACCGACGGCGGGATCTTTGTGGACGGCTTCGACTGGCTCACTGGGATGAGTGTCCACGAGACGGCCCAGCCCATCTTTGACAACCTGGAGGCGAAGGGCATCCTCTATCGCCTGCAGGACTATACCCACCGTTACCCCGTCTGCTGGCGCTGCCAGGAGGAGCTGGTCTTCCGCCTGGTGGACGAGTGGTTCATCGGCATGGGCGATCTCCTCGACAAGCCCTACGAGCAGGTCACCGGCGAGGAAAAGCAAAGCCGGCTGCGCTACCAGATCATGGATTCGGTCCAGTCGACGCGCTGGATCCCCGACTTTGGCTTCGAGCGAGAGATGGACTGGCTGCGCAACATGCACGATTGGATGATCTCCAAGAAACGCTACTACGGCCTGGCCCTGCCCATCTGGGAGTGCGGCGACTGTGGCTGGTTCGACGTGATCGGTAGCAAGGACGAACTCAAGGCGCGGGCCGTCGCCGGCTGGGAGGACTTTGACGGACACCCGCCTCACCGGCCTCACGTCGATGCTGTCAAGATCCGCTGCGAGCAGTGCGGCGCCACCGCGAGCCGCATCGCCGACGTGGGCAATCCCTGGCTGGATGCGGGCATCGTCGCTTATTCTACACTGCAGTACCGCACCGATCCTGGCTACTGGGAAAGGTGGTTCCCGGCCGACCTGATCACCGAGAGCTTTCCCGGGCAGTTCCGGAATTGGTTCTACTCGATGCTGGCCATGAGTACCATCATGGAGCGGCGGGCGCCCTTCCGTGCCGTGCAGACCTACGCCACCCTCTTTGCCGAGGATGGGCGGGCCATGCACAAGAGCTGGGGAAACTCCATCGAGTTCAACGACGCGGCCGATACCATGGGCGTTGACGTGATGCGCTGGATGTATTGCGCTCACAAGCCAGAGACCAACCTGCTCTTCGGCTATCACCGCGCCGACGAGACCCGCCGCCGCTTCCTGATCCCGCTGTGGAACGTCTACTCGTTCTTTGTGACCTATGCCAACCTCGATGACTGGACGCCGGCCACAACCCAGGCTTCCGTCTCCCACAGCCAACTCTCGGAACTCGACCGCTGGATCCTGGCCCGACTCAATCAAGTCGTGGTCCGCGTCACCCAGCGCATGGAAGACTATGATCCCTACGGGGCAACGCTGGCCATCGAGCCGCTCCTGGACGATCTGACCAATTGGTACGTGCGCCGTAGCCGCCGCCGGTTCTGGAAGAGCGAACACGATGCCGACAAGGATGCGGCCTATGCCACGCTCTACCAGGTCCTGTTGACCTTGAGCCAGGTGCTGGCGCCCCTGGTGCCATTTGTCGCCGAGGTGATGTACCAAAACTTGGCCCGCTCGATGGACGAGGCTGCCTGTGAAAGCGTCCATCACTGCGAATGGCCCGCCGCCGACGAGACCACCATCGACCAGGATCTGTTGGCCCGTATGGCCCTGGCCATGCAAGTCTCAGCCCTGGGCCGCTCTGCACGCAGTACCTCAAACGTCAAGCTTCGGCAGCCACTGGCCCGCGCCCGGGTTTATGCTGGCCGGCAGGCGGCCGATCTCGGTGATCTGGCCGATCTCGTCACCGAAGAGTTGAATGTCAAGGGCCTGGAGTTTGTAGAGCAAGAAGCCGACCTGGTCGAGTATGAGATCGGCCTGCTGCCCAACCTTCTCGGGCCCAAATATGGTCGGCGCTTCCCGCTGGTTCGCAAGGCGGTAGCCGCAGGGACGGCGGGCGCCATGGCCCGGCGCTTCGAGGTGGGTCTGAGCGTCACCGTGGAGCTAGAGGACGGCGGCCCGCCAGCCGAGCTGCTGCCCGAAGAGGTGGAGATCCGCACCCACGGCCGTGAGGGATACGCCGTGGCCGAGGACAAGGGCATCGTCGTCGCCGTGGACGTCACCCTCACGCCAGAACTGGCCCGCGAGGGGCTGGCCCGCGACCTGGTGCGCCGCGTCCAGACCCTGCGCAAGGAGGCCGACTACCAACTCGACGACCGGATCGTCGTCTACTATGACGCTACAGATGAAGCCAAGGCCGTGGTGGAGGAGTGGGCAGACTATATCCTGGCCGAGACACTGAGCCTGGAATTGGTGCCCGGCCCCGTACCCGGCGACGTTGACCGGCAGGAGTCGTTCGCGCTGGGTGGCCATCCGTTGGCCGTAGGCGTCAAGAGAGCCTAGGCAAAGTGGCAGACGGGATGCGCGGGATTGGCAGGCTGGTCTGCTGGTTCCGCGCATCTGCGCCTGGAGATGATGCAACGCCTGGGCCGGGCTGTCGTGGCAGTTGCGGTCGCTTACCTTTTGGCCGTGGTCGTCTGGCAGCTCTTGCGGCTGGTGGCCGGCGATCGTTGGTGGTGGCTGGCATCGGCTAATGTGCTGAGCCTGTACCTGTTCCTGCCCTTGCTGACCCTGCTGCCGCTTGCCTGGGCTACTCGCCAGCGTGTAGCTGTCGTAGCGACGACGGTTTCGGCTGCTATCTTTTTGTTGCTCTACGGTGGGTTCTTTTTGCCCTCGTTGGCACCGGCAGGGGCGGGTGATGCAACGACGTTTAAGGTCATGACCTTGAACGTCTTGTATACGAACGATGACGGGGCGGCCATCGAGCGACTCGTCCAGGCAGAGCAACCCGACCTGATCTGCCTGCAAGAGTTGAACCGGCGCCTGGCTGCCGATCTGGTGGTCAGGCTGGGGGACGAGTACCCATATCACGCGTTCCTGCTGGAGGAGGATCCGACCGGCCTGGGACTGTTCAGCCGCTACCCGCTGCGCGACGATGGCGAGATCCCCGATCCCGCCTGGAAACATGGCGCGCAGGTGGCAACGGTGGCCTTTCGGGATCGACCGGTTATGTGTGGCACTCGGGCCACTGGCAGTCGCTGGAGGCCCACGTGGGCGACTGGGATGGCCAGTCAGATCATCTGCCCATCTTTGCTACTCTGCAGTTGCGGATAGAGTGAGGGGTCACGAGGTAGTCGTGCTTGGAGAGCTAACAGCCGAGTCCAGTTTTACCCGAATTGAAGAGGATGGGCGGCGCTTCTGGCGGCGGCACCAGGTGTCGGCTGCCTTCCATGCTGCCCACCAGGAAGGAGTGCCCTACACCATCTGCCAACAGCCCCTCCTGGCCGCTGGGGAAAGCGAAACCGATCAGGTGCGGCTCCTGGCGACCGCTGACCTGTTGGTACGCTACCACGCCATGCGCGGTGGTGCCGTCCAGCTTGGCACGGGTTGGGTCTGCCATGGGCTGCCTATCGAAATCACCGTCGAGCGCTCGCTGGGGCCGGATGTAGCCGAATATGACTTGGCACAGTTCAACACTGCCTGTCGCCAGGTTGCCCTGGACGGGATCCGGCAAGGCCAGGCACTGTCCGAGCGGTTGGGCATATGGCCCGGCCCCCAAAGCGCTTTCCTGAGTTTGGAACCCCAGGCCATCGGGGCCGTATGGGGCGGACTCCGGAAACTGTGGGACGCAGGCCGGCTCAAACACGAGCACCGCGTATCCGCCGTCTGCCCCCGCTGTGCTTCGCCGCTTTCCTCCGCCGAGGCGACCCGCCGTGCTGTCGAGACTGAGGGCCGCTCCGTCTGGGTTCGGCTGCCCTGGGATGGCGAGCCGGACACCTATTTTCTCGCCTGGACGTCGGCTCCCTGGACCCTGGTGGGTATGGTGGCCCTGGCCGTTCACCCCGAGGAAACCTACGCCCTGGTCGAACTGCAAGGTCAGGACAGCACGCCAGCCGAGGGTGAGCCAGTACGGCCGGGGCGGCTGCTCCTGGCCGAAGCTGCTCTGAAGCGTACCCTTCCGGCGGGGTACCGGCGGGTGAAACGGCTTCGAGGCCGTGCCTTGCGCGGTGCTCGCTATCATCCGGTTTTTACCTTCCTGCCCGCGGGCAAAGAGATCGGTGGCGTGATCCTCAGCCGGGAGGTGCCCCTGGACCGGGGCACTGGCTTGCAACCGGTGACGCCGGCCTTTGATCCTCTTTCCCTCGCTCTGGCCCAGGATCATGGACTGCCGGTACCCCAACTGCTGGATGACTGGGGGGCATTGGGAGAAGCCGTGACGCCCTGGCGGGGTCTGTCTCCTTTGGACGCCGAGCCGTACCTCGTGGAGGACGTGCAGGCGCGGGGGTTGCTCTTTGCCGCCGAGGTTGAACAGCGACCACAGAACCTCTGTCCCTATTGCGAGACCCCCTTGCTGCCCCTGGCTAGGCCGTTGTGGCTGGTGGAAACCGGGAGCGGTCCCTGGATCGTGAGCCGCGACCGGGCATGGGGCGTGCCGCTGCCGATCTGGACCTGCGATGATTGCGGCCACGAACTGTGTGTCGCTGGCCTCGACGATCTGGCGCGGCGTGCCGGGATAAGCGTCGAACAGATCGAGCCTCACCGGCCGGACGTGGACCACTTGACCTTCCCCTGTGAGACCTGTGGCGGCACGATGCGTCGTGTCCCGGTCGTGGTGGATGCAGGCTTTGAGGCTGCAATGCTCGCCTGGTCCACGGGTTCCCAAAAGGGACCTGCCAACCTGGCGGTAGGATTGGGAGACCTGCGTCTGGGCTGGCTGGGCGACTTGGCCGAGGTAGCGGCTTTGCTCAGCGGCTCGTTGGCCTGGGAGCAGGCGCTCGCGCTACCGGAAGTCGAGCCCGAGTCTACCTGGGATCTGGCCCGTATTCCTTCTGCCGACGCGCTCCGTTGGGCAGCCTTTGCCGGTACCACCCCTGACCGAGCTGGGCGTGACGTATTGCGGCCGCTCTGGCAGGCAGCGCTCTCCCTGCTCGGCCAGCCCAGCGTGCCATCAGATCAGAATGGGGACGACGACCTCCTCGATCGTTGGCTCGCCGCCCGCCTGAACCAGACCATTGAAGCTGTAGCTCTGGCCCTCGATGCTTCTGATCCGCGCCGGGCGACCGACGAGCTAGCCTCCCTGGTGAGTGACTTGGCCGATTGGGTTGTACCCTACCGGCTGGGCGGCGGGCGCGCGGTGCTGGAGCCCTTGAGCCGGCTTTTGGCGCCATTTGTACCCTACCTGGCCGAAGCCATCCACCGCCAATCGAGTGGGCTTGCCGCGCCGAGCGTGCACCTGGCCGCCTGGCCGTCCTCAGAGCCTTGGCGGGAGGCGCAGTCGCTACTGGTCGGAATGTCCCATGTACAGCGTTGGGTCGAGTTGGGCAAAAGCGCCCGGGCTCAGTCTGGGGTAGCAGCCGAGCAACGCTTGCGCCAGGCTATCGTCAGCCTGCTGGCGACCGTACCCGGTAAAATGGATCAGATGGACCCCTTTGCGGACTTGTTGGTCAGGATGCTTGGCGTGGCAGCCGTGCAGATTGTACCGGAGGCTGCAGTCCCGGTGCGTTGGCGCCTGACCCTCGACCCCGAGCACCGGGTCGAGCGGGACCTGCCCCCGGCAGAGATAGAGGCTGCCCTGGCAGAGCTGGACAAGGACGAATCTGCGCGTCTGGCGTCACAGCTTCGGACCGGGCTGAGCGTTGGCCTTCAGGTGTCGGGGCGGGCGATCACCCTCCTGCCCGACGAGGTGAGTTTCACCGCCCAGGCTGCACCTGGCTGGGTGACA
The DNA here is from genome assembly GCA_050123055.1 of Anaerolineae bacterium. Taxonomy (GTDB): domain Bacteria; phylum Chloroflexota; class Anaerolineae; order JAAYZQ01; family JAAYZQ01; genus JASFHU01. Next base: position 2,981 of record JASFHU010000021.1, on the reverse strand, counting down.
GCAGCCGATGCCCAACACCTCGTGATCCTGGATGTTGGCTGATCGTTGCCTGATCGTGGGGTTTCCGTCGTCCCTCAAGGGAGAGGCGACTTGCCCAATTTTGAACCTTGGAGTAGAATAAGAATCCGAACTGGCTTGAGACTTTTGGAGGAGCAATGGTAGTCAAAAGACCTCAAGTGCTCCGCTCGTTTTTGGAGGAGGAGCGGGAGAGGCTAGAAGCTCTGATCGCTCAGATGGACGCCGAAGGCGCGGAGAATCTGGGGTATGGGAACCATATGGCGGACGATGCCAGCGAGGCATTTGAGCAAGCCAAAGAGTTGGCCCTGCACCAGAACGCCAAACAGGTACTGGCTCAGGTCACCGATGCCCTGGAGCGTTTCGAGCAGGGCACCTATGGCAGTTGCGATCGGTGTGGAACCGAGATCGATCCGGCGCGGCTCAAGGCTCTGCCCTATGCGACCCTCTGTCTTCACTGCCAACAACGACTTCATGCCTAGTGGGCAGGGAACTCTTGCGATCTAAGCGTACTCGCCTCAAGGAATGGGCATTCCTGTTCGGGATGACCCTATTCCTGCTGGCTTTGGATCAGGTGTCCAAATGGCTGGTTCGCCAGAACCTGGCCGTGGGCGAGATGTGGGCGCCCATCCCTGCCCTGTCCAAGGTATTCACCGTCACCCGTGTACAGAATACGGGCGTAGCCTTTGGGCAGATGCCGGGGCTGGGCTGGCTCTTTATGCTGGTGAACCTGGCTGTCTTTGTAGGTGTCCTCGTTTTCTATCCACGCATCCCGGCTGGCCAATGGCAACTGCGCCTTGCGGCACCCCTGATCCTGACCGGTGCCCTGGGCAACTGGATCGACCGCCTGCGAACGGCGACCGAGATCTCCCAGCAGACCGGCAGCTTTCTAACGGCGCTCCCTCTCGCCTCGGTCACGGACTTTATGGACTTTAAGATCTGGCCGGTATGGAACGTGGCCGACCTCTGCATTGTATCAGGAGTCGCCATCCTGGCCTGGACGCTATGGCGTTCAGAGACCGCAGAAGTAGCCAATGAACCGGCGGCCCCTGATCAGTGAAACTGTGAGTCGGGGAGCTCAAGACTCGGACAGCTCGGGGTCTCAAAGACCCCGTTTTTGTTGGCAAATCCTGAAGCAGTGCTTTCGACATAACAGCAGGTTGTTGATTCATGAGCGAAGGACGAGTCGAGTTTCAAGTGCGTGAGGGCAAGGTCCGGCTGGACAAGGTCCTGGCTGGCCGGGTGCCCGATCTGTCCCGTTCAGCGGCACAGCGGCTGATCGAATCGGGCCGCGTCACCGTGAATGGTGACCCGGTCAAGGCCAGCTACAAGGTCAGTCCCGGCGACCAGGTCGTGGCCTTTCTCCCTTCCGATGCGCCTCCCGGATTGGTGCCCGAGGCGATCCCCCTGGAAATTGTGTACGAGGATCAGGCCCTGCTGGTAGTGGACAAACCGGCCGGCATGGTGGTCCATCCCGCCCCAGGGCATCCGGGCGGAACCCTGGTCAATGCCCTGTTGGCCTACTGCCCTGAGCTCGCCGCCAGCAGCGACGAGCGGCCGGGCATCGTCCACCGCCTCGATCGCGATACCTCTGGTCTGATCCTGGTTGCCAAGAGTGACAAGGCGCGCCGCGGGCTGCAGCGCCAATTCAAGGATCGCCAGGTGAACAAGGCCTATCTGGCGCTTCTGGACGGTCACCTGCAGCCTGCCTGGGGGCGCATCGAGGCCCCAGTGGGACGCGATCCCCAGCACCGGCAGCGCATGACCGTCCTCGCCGGGGGCCGCGAAGCGGTTACCGAGTATCACGTGCTGGAGCAGTTTGCCCACCAGGTTGGGCCTGCTGCCGGCGACTATACACTGGCCGAGGCTCAGCCCCTGACAGGGCGGACCCATCAGCTCCGTGTCCACTTTGCCTCGATCCACCATCCAGTCGTGGGCGATGAGGTATATGGCCGGCATAGACAGCGCCTGCCCGTGCCTCGCCAGTTCCTCCATGCTCAGCGCCTGGGCTTCAGGCATCCGCTTACGGGAGATCGTCTCTCGCTAGAAGCGCCCTTGCCGGAAGATCTGAGCGCCGTACTGACACTGCTCCGCCAGGCCTGAAATGCAAACGCCCAACCCGGTGTCAGGCTGGGCGCTGGTTCCTATACAGGAGCAGGTTGGTTCAGAATCAGGCTGATCTTGTATCAGATGGAGTTGCTACGACGCTTTCTTTTTTTTCTTCCTGTGTTTCTTCTTACCCTTACCCTTGGAGCTATCCTTTTTCGCTCCTTTCTTCTTCCCTTTTTTCTTTACCTTTTCCTTCTTTTTTCTTGCTTTTTTTCCCTTTTCCCTTCTCTTCCTCTTTCTTCTTTTTTGCTGCCTTGGCCATGGGGTCCGGGGGCATATAGTTCAGCTCCTGGGTCATCACATCGACCAACGTCCTCAGGGCTTTCACCCTGGCATACCACTTGCAGTTTCCCTCGACGATGGTCCACGGCGCGGTGAGGGTGCTCGTCTTGAGGATCATGTCGTTGATCGCGGCTTCGTAGAGATCCCACTTTTGCCGGTTGCGCCAGTCCTCATCGGTCAGCTTCCAGGCTTTGTAGGGAGTCTCCTTGCGCAGCTCAAAGCGGTGCAACTGTTCATTCTTACTGATCTGGATCCAGAACTTGACCAGGATCGTGCCAAAGTCCACCAACTGGCGCTCGAATTCGTTGATCTCGCGATAGGCGCGTTTCCATTCCTCTTCAGTGCAAAAGCCCTCCAGCCGCTCGACCATCACCCGGCCATACCAACTGCGGTCAAAGATCAGGATCTGTTTCTCGTCCGGCGGCTTGAGCCTGCGCCAGAAGCGCCACAGGTAGTGGTGGGTCTTGTCCTCCCCCTTCGGAGCGGCGATGGGGTACACTTCGTACCCCCGCGGGTCCAGCTTTTCGGTGATGCGCTTGATGTTGCCCCCTTTGCCGCCCGCATCCCATCCTTCG
>JASFHU010000020.1:0-16220 GCA_050123055.1 Anaerolineae bacterium | reverse complement strand
CATCGTTGGGGGGCTGGTGTGTGAGCGAGTGGCCCCGTCCGCCTTTACCTTCCGCCAGGCTGACTCTGAAGAACAGATTCTGCCTGAACAGCTCGAGTTGGTCTACGAGATGGCTACCAGCCTGAGTGCCACCCTCAACTATGAGCGGGTCATGGAGGCCATCCTGGACGTCAGCCGTTTGGGATTTGGCGAGTTGGGCATGCGTGTCGGCGAGTCGGTAGGGCTGGTCCTACTATACGACCGGGATGGCAGGCTCGCTCCTGCCTCCTTTCGCAATCTTGTCACCCGCCAGGACGAGGTACGGCGTATCCCAGGGATAGATGGGATCGTGGCCGAGGCAATTGCTTCTGGCAAGGCGGTGATCGGCGTGGCACCCGCCAAAGATCCGGAGCTTCGGGTCTTTGACTCGCTCAAGTCCAGCCGGTCCATGATCTGCGTTCCGCTGCGCGCCGGATTTGAGACCTATGGGGTGGTTCTGTTTGCGACGGTTCGGCACGATGCCTACACCGCTAAGCATGTCGAGCTGCTGACGCTCTACTGCAGTCAGGCAACCATCGCCCTCCAGAATGCCAGCTTGTACCAGTCTCTGCGCAAGGAACGGGACAAGATTGTGGGCAAAGAGGAGGAAGCTCGGCACAAGCTTGCTCGTGAGCTCCACGATGGCCCGACACAGGATGTGGCGGCCATTGCCATGCGCTTGAATTTTGCGCGGTTGCTCTTGGATCGGGACCCAAAACGGGCCAAGGCCGAACTGGAGCGGCTGGAAGACTTGGCCCATCGTACGGTCAAAGAGATCCGCTCCATGCTCTTCGCCCTGCGCCCGGTCATCCTGGAGACAGAGGGGCTGGTACCCGCGCTCAATCAATATGCCGAAAATTTGCTGCAGTACGATGGCCTGCTGATGGAGGTCGATCCTGAGCGTTACGTGGATTGTCTGGACATCGATGCACAAGGCGTGGTATTCGCCATTCTCGAGGAGGCCATAAACAACACCAGAAAGCACGCCCAAGCTTCCCGCGTCCTGGTCCGTTTGGCCGTGGAAGATGACCTGTTCGTCGCCGAGGTAATCGACAATGGGCGTGGCTTTGACCTGGAGGCTGTGACCAAGAGCTACGGAACTCGGGGCAGCCTGGGAATGATCAACCTGCGGGAGCGGGCCGATCTGATCGGGGGCACGGTCAATATCGAATCGGTGCCTGGCAAGGGAACCTGTGTCACTCTCGTGGTGCCCATCCCCCAGAAGGTGGCCTAATCCAGATGGATAGCATCGCCGGCCTCTGGGCACTGGCCCGTAATTCCCATCCCCTCTGGATCTGGGTCCTGGGCTCGGTACTGATCTATGGCCTTGCTGCCAATGCGCTTTGGCTGTTCAAGGGCCGCTGGCGCTCCCCGTACCGCCGTTGGTTGGTTCGGGTGGGACGTTTTTTGTTTTTCCTGGCCGTGCCCTACCTGGCCCTGGGAGGTTGGCCCAGAGGGCCTTACCAGGGCCTCCTGTCGCTAGAGGATATGGGCATCGTGGGCTTGGACGAGCGCTGGTCGGTAACTCGCTGGCTGGAAGCGACGGGTGTAGGTTTGGGCTGGGGGTTGGTTGCCCTGTTGATCCTGGCCCTGGCCTTGGTCGTCGCAAACCGGCGTGCAGGAGGCACGTGGTTGCACTTCCCATCCCGTCCGTGGTGGTTGATCCTGATGGACGGGCTCTGTTTGGGAGTGCATTGGGCCTTCTATCGGAGTGCGCTGGCGGTGGCCCTGGAGGACGTATATGCCGGCGTCTTCTTGGGACTTGGGTTGATCTATCTGGAGTGGAGTCTCAACCCCTTCTGGCGGCACGGATGGCGGAAAGAGTCTCAGGCTGCGACGATCTGGCTTTGGGCGGCCCTGGCCCTCGTCGTCGCCTTGTTGTTCTTCCTCACTCGTAATCTCTGGATCTGTCTGGCTGTCTTCTGGCTGCTCGAGTTCGCCCTACGCCACTTGGGTCGCGAGCGTGCTCCCAGCGCCCAGCCTTCCCGAGTCTCCTGAAAAGCGCCCCCGTTCTCATTGACTCCTCGAGAGTACCCAGAGAAGTCTGAGACTCCGGACCAGGCTTGGTCCGCAGACTCCCCAACTTGTTGGGGTCGTTTTCCTCTGTGGAGATGTGCCACAAACATGTTGGCTATTCCCACAGGCGGCAGAAGGCACACAGATTGCCGGCAGTGGTTGGCTGGCCGCAACGCACACAAGGCTGTAGCTCGACCCGGTCCGCTTCGACAAAGGAAACTTTGCCCCCCTCTCGCGCCTGCAGGAACTGCAAATAGAATTGCTGCTTGGCCCCCGGCGACTTGAGTTCCAGTTGGTTCAACAGTTCCTTGTAAAAGTTGATGGTCGAGCCCTTGGCAAAGGGACACTCGTCATAGATGTACTCGATGCCGCAAACCAGGGCATAGGCAGCCGCCTCGCGCTCGTAGATCCGGACGAAGGGTTTCACCTTGCGAGCCAAACCTTCCCGCTCCTCCAGCACCGGCGCCTGGCGGGCCAGGTATCCCGTCTGCCAATGTAGCGTATTCTGCATCAGTACGGCCACTTCGTCGTCCAGGTTGTGGCCGGTGGCGATAGCCATCGCCCCACCATCACGCGCGACGCGATTCATAATATGACGTTTGACCAGGCCACAGACGGCACAGGGCCGGCCCCGGCCCCGTTGCTTGGTGTGGGCCAAAGTCGTGATTGTCTGGCCGTACTCGGCCTCTACGTCTACTACGTGAAGCACGGCACTGGGATGGTGCTGGGCTACAAAGTTGTGACACATCTCCAGGGATTTGTCCGAGTAGCCGATCTCTTCGTCGATGCCCAGGCCGATATATACACCCTCGGCCTGGTAGCCCAGCTTGAGAAGCACGTCCCACAGGGCCAGGCTGTCCTTCCCACCCGAAACTGCCACCAATACCTTGTCGGCAGGCGCAAACATTTTGTATTTCTCGATGGTCCGCTGGGTCATCGACACGAACCACTCGACGAAATGATCGGCGCACAGACGCAGGCGGTGCTGGCGCATGTTGATGACGGCCGTACCGCCGCATTTGCTGCACTTCACCTTGTGCTAGCCTCCCGAGACCACCGCGATCAGCTTGATGATGTCGCCATCCTCTGTCAGTGTGGCTTCGTTGATCAGCTTGCCTTCGCGTACCGCCAGGAACGACTCGGGGTTGAATCCGGCTTTCTCGATGACGTGGCGGACTGTGCTTCCTGCCTTCATTTCCCATCTCTTATCGCGATAGATTACTGTGACCATTGGCCTTCCTCATCTGATGTCGAGAGTAATTGTACCACGATGGTGATAAAAAATCAACCCCCAGAGGCACCTTGTCAAGGATCTCTGTCCCCCGTCTCTCACCCTCCGCTCCATTGAGAGAGCTTTGCAGCAGGCAAGCGGGACGTCTTGCACCTCGACGTCCCGCTTTGACAGTGTACCTTGGGAAAAAACAGCTATGCGTCTGCTCGTTGTTCCTATTCGGTCAGCATTTAGCCGACGGCTACTCGGAACCTCCTGATCGATGCTACTTGCCAGGGCACTGGCGGATCACCTCGGGATCGATGCCCTTGTTTCCGTAGGCTTTGTCAAAGTGGGCGCTGAAATCCGCAGCCAGCTTTTTGGCCCGCTGATCAAAGGCTTCCTTGTCCTCCCAGGTGTTGCGTGGGTTCAGGATCTCGTCTGGCACCCCAGGGCACGCCCGGGGCACGAGAATGTGGAACAGCGGATCCTCGTAGAATTCGACTGTTTCCACGTCGCAGTTGACGGCTGCCTGGACGATAGCCCGGGTGATGTCGATGTCCATGCGGGCGCCGACGCCAAATGGCCCGCCGCTCCACCCCGTGTTGACCAGGTATACCTGTGAGCTATGTCTCTTCATCCGCTCGCCCAACATCGAGGCATAGACATCGGGATTGCGGGGCATGAACGGCTCGCCAAAGAAGCGGGAGAACGTGCTGACCGGGTCGATGATGCCCGTCTCGGTGCCGGCCAGCTTGCTGGTATAGCCCATCAGGAACCAGAGCATGGCCTGCTCCGGGGTCAACTTGGCCACGGGTGGCAGCACGCCATTGGCATCGGCGGTCAGAAACAGGATCGTCCTGGGATGGTCGCCCACGGGTGGGGTCTTGATATTGCTCAGGAAGTCCAATGGATAGGAGGCTCGCGAGTTCGGGGTATACCGTTCATCGTCTACGTCAAAAACGCCCCAGGGATACATCATGCAGTTCTCGACAATGGCACCATGCTCCTGGTGTGGGGCACTGTGAAATACTGCGTTCCAGATCTCGGGCTCTTTGTCGGGGCGGAGATTGATCAGCTTGGCATAGCAGCCGTTCTCAAAATTGGCAATGCCGTTGTCGCTCCAGCCATGCTCGTCGTCACCCAACAGCGCCCGGCGCGGATCGGCCGACAGGCTGGTCTTGCCGGTACCAGACAGTCCCAGCAACAGTGCGATATCGCCATCGGGTCCTTCATTGGCTGAGCAATGCAGCGGCAGAATCCCTTCGGCCGGCAACATATAGTTCATCACAGTGAACATGAGTTTCTTGACGCTGCCTGCATACGCCGAGCCAAAGACCACACCCAGACGCCGGTCAAAGTCCATGGCCACTGCCAGGTCGGAGGTCTGGCCGTTCGGCAACCTGCGCAGACGGCCATTGTACCTTTCCCATTCCAGCTTGTCGTAGGGCACCACAAGCAGCGAAAAAGGCTGGCTGGCAAAGATGCTCCGCTCGATGTCGGCTGGAACTGGCCGGAACATATTGTCGGTGAAGAGCGCCGTCAGCGCCCAGCAGCTGACCGTCTTGATCGGCATTGCGTAAGCACTGTCCGCCACCAGGGTTCGGTCCGTGACGTACAGCCTCTTTTTGCTCGCCAGCACCCCGAGCGCGTCCTCCATGAGCATATCAAAGGTCTCAGGCTCCAGGGGAATGTTGTTGGGCGAATCCCAGTCGATGTTTGCCTCGCTCTCCTGCCGGCGGACGATGTAGGTATCCTTGGGGCTGCGGCCAGTGGATTCGGGAGGCGTCCAGGTGGTCAATGCTCCGCTGGCGCTGAGGATGGCTTCCCGGTTGTCGACCGCTTCCTGGATCATGACGGCGCGGTTAGGGTTGTCCAGGACGTCGGGGTGATTGGTGATGACCTTCTTTATTCTCTTGGTGAATCCCATGCTAACCTCCGTTGGTTATGGTCTGTGGCATTCAGTGATATGGGTCGGGCGGTAGTGAAGCTACCAGGAAAAAAGCGCCTCCTCCCCAGGCAACTGCCCCGGAACTACCTTTCCGGGGTTGAGGATATTCTTTGGGTCCAATGCCTTTTTGATGCCGGTCATTACGTCGATGGAGATGGGGCCGATGTCCTGCTCCAGGAAGGCCATCTTGAGGTTGCCGACGCCATGCTCGCCCGACAGTGTGCCTCCTAGGCGTACCGAGACCTCGAAAATATCGCCCGCCGCCTTCTTCATCTTGGCCACCTGGTCCGGATCGCGCCTATCGAACAGGATGTTGGGGTGCAGATTGCCGTCTCCGGCGTGGCCGAAAATTGCGATGGGGATATCGTGCTTGGCCGAGATCTCTTTGATGGCTGCTACGGCCTCAGGTATAGCACTGCGGGGCACCGAGATATCCTCCCCCAGCTTGTTGGGGGCGCGCCGGGCCAGAGATGGACTGATCGAGCGCCGTGCTGTCCAGAGTTGTGCCCGCTCCGCTTCGGTGCGGGCCACCTCCACATCTCGGGCACCCGTGGCCCGGCAGATCTCGGCGATGGTTTCGATCTCTTTCACCACCGATTCTTGATCCATGCCATCGGCTTCAATGATGAGGATGGCCTCCACGTCCAGCGGCAAGCCCAGGTTCATCGCCTCTTCGATGGTGGCGATGGCCGTTTCGTCCATTAGTTCAATGGTGGCGGGCGTGATGCCGGCATTCAGGATGTTGTTGACGCACTCGCTGGCGTCGGGCAGCTTGGGAAAGACGGCCTTGGCCGTGCGGGCCACTTTAGGCTGGGGGATCAACTTCAGGACCAGCTCAGTGATCACCCCCAGGGTACCCTCGGAACCGACAAAAAGCTGCGTCAGGTTGTAGCCGGTGACGTTCTTGATGGCCTTTCCGCCCGACTTTAGAATGCGCCCGTCGGCCAGCACGGTGGTCAGCCCCATCACATAGTCGCTGGTCACGCCATACTTGAGGCAGCGGGGTCCACCGGCGTTGCAGGCAGCATTCCCGCCCAGTGTGCTCTGCTTGATGCTGCTGGGATCGGGAGGGTAAAACAGTCCCTTCTTGGCCACCGTGTCTGCCAGGTGCTGGGTAATGACGCCGGCCTGGGCCGTCACTGTGAAATTCAACTCGTCGATCTCGAGGATGCGGTTCATGCGGCACGTGTCCAACACCATGCCACCAGTCATCGGAATGGAGGCCGCCGCCAGCCCCGAGGCCATCCCCCGTGGCACCACGTGGATCTCTTCACGCCAGGCCACCTGCATGACCTGGCTCACCTGCTCGGTCGAATCAGGGCGGACCACGAGATCCGGCCGTCTCTCGGCAAAGGTGCCGTCGTAGGAGTAGGCGACCAGGTCTTCCGGTTCGGTCAGCACGTGCTTTTTGCCTACGATGTTTCGAAATTCCTTGAGGAGGGTTTGGTCAACCATGCTGCATTCCTTTCCCCGTGACGCTCTAGTCCTCATTCCGGTTGCGATATGCTTGGGCCAGCAATTGGCTGGGATGCACAACCCTGGCTTTCGCTCCCTGTCGCTTGACCCCCAGGCTCAATTGCATCTGGCAGCCCGGGCAGCCACTGGCGATGATCTCGGCTTCCGTCTCGGCCACGTTCTCCATCTTGCGTTCGAGAACGCCAACCGAGGTGTGGTAGTGAGTGATCAGTTGCGTTCCCGCCGACCCACAGCAGGTATCAGCTCCCTCCATCTCCACCAGTTCGACCCCTGCCGCCCGCAGCATTTCGCGGGGCTCTTCGCGGATCCCCTGTGCCCGGCAGAGATGGCAGGGATCGTGGTAGGTCACCCGGGCATCCACTGTTCCTTCCGGCGGGCGGATGCCGATCTCAACCAGGAATTCGCTAATGTCGCGGACCTTGGCGGCAAACTGCTTGGCCCGCTCTGCGTACTCGGGGTCGCCAGCCAGCCAGTGGGGATACTCTTTCAGCGATGAGCCACAGGTGGCGCAGTCGGTGACGATCGTGTCTACGTTCAGCCCCAGCAGCAGGTCGATGTTTTGCCGGGCCATGGCTCGCGCTTCATCCTTGAATCCATAGCCGACCATCGGCATGCCGCAGCACTTGACATTCGAAGGAATGACGACATCACAGCCATTTTCAGACAGCACCTCCACCGTGGCCTTGCTGCCTTCGGCCATCATCACCCCCTGGACGCAGCCCAAAAAGTAGGCTACGTGTGCCCTGCGTTCCCCCTTGGCCAGGACCACGTCGGGAAGCACGTGGCGGGTGCCACGCAACGGTAGCCTGTGGGGCAGCATCCGTTCCATATCGCGCAATTGGGAGGGCAGAACCCTGGTTGCGCCGATGGCGTTGACCGCCCGGCGCACGCCGGTGCGGTCATAGAGCGCAACCGGCTTGGTGAGCATCTCCAGCAATCCGGTGCGGGGAAAGATGCCTCGGAACAGGATCGGCTTGAGAGGAGGCGTCGGTGTCGCCTGGTGGATGGCATACCGCGCCTCTAGGCAGAGATCGGCCGGCTTGATCCCCACCGGACATATGTCATTGCAGGCCAGACAGTCCAGGCAGCGGTACATGTGGTCTTTAAAATTCTGGGTTAACTCGAGTTCGCCTTCGATGGCCTTTGCCACCAGGGCGACCCGGCCGCGTGGGGACTCGGTCTCCCGAAGGCTGTCCGCGTAGGTCGGGCAGGCTGACAGGCAGAGCCCGCAACGGATACAGTAGTTCACGTCCTCCTGGGTGGGACCTTCGAACCCATCCCAGGCCGATTTTGCGTCGTTTTCCATGTGTCCAATCCAGCTTTCTGCGATGGTATGGTGCTCGTTCTGGTCGTTATCCTTGCACAATTGGCAGGGTCAGCAGGGCGTGGGGCACGATCAGCACGTCCAGGTTGTCGCCCAGTTTTTCGCTGACCTTGGCGAATGCCGCCTCCATGGTGGGCTCGCACCGGAACTTGGCCGAGCGGATTAGGTCCGGGTCCTGCGCGCCAACAATGATCACGTCGTTCGCCTCCAGTACCTTGGCCATGACAAAGGCCCGCTGTTGTCCGGGCGGGTAGCCGTGTTGGCGCGCGTCGTCGAGGATGAACTGAACGTCGGGCGCGTCCTGCATGGCTTTCAGGAATCGCTGCTCGCCCACGCCCTCGCCCGCGCCTTCGTCGCACGGCGCGGGAATGATGAAAATGCCGCCCAGCCTGACCACTGGCTGCGGCCCGAAAAAGAGATAGCTGGCTGCCCGGCTGGCCTGGTAGAGGTTGGCATCCTTGGGGTAGCCCACCCCGGCGATGGCCACATCGTATTGCTGCGGCACCGGAACCTCATAAAGTGTCCGGGCAAAAGCCACCAATTCCTTGAACGCCGCCTCCGGTTCGCCAGCGCGGACGCAGACCACTCTTTTCTGATCGTCCTGCACCACGTTGACGATGAATCGCAACCCAGCCCGCCGCGCTGCCTCGGTAATGGCCTCGTGGAAGGGATTGCCCTCGATGCGGCCCAATCGTGTGCCTGGATGGTCCACCATCTGCGGACCGTGGGTGTAGGCAATCATCGCCTCGCCAGCAGCGCCGACCGACAGGGTCTTGCGCCCGCCAGAGTAACCGGCATATTGGTGGGGCTCGACAATGCCGGTGGCGATGAGCAGGTCGGCCTCATAGGCGACCCGATTGACCGAGAGCGGGATGCCGCTTTCCGTCCTGCCCAGGTCGACCAGCGCCTCGGGGTCCAGCGGTTCGTTGTCGATCACCCGGTAGCGCTCCACGACTGCCTGGCCCAACTTGGCGACCTTTTCCTTGGGTGTGCTTGGCCGGTGCAGGCCGATGCCACACAACAAAGTAATGTCTTCGTCGCGCACCCCGGCAGCTTCAAGCTCGGCCAGCATCGGCGGAACCAGCAAATAGTCGGGGCTGGAGCGGGTGATATCGGTGAAGGCGATGCACACCCTGTCACCCGGCTCTGCGAGCTCCCGCAGCGGGGGCGAGTTGTTGGGGTTGGTCAGCGCTTCCATCACCGAAGCAGACACATCCTCGATGGGAGGGACGAGCTTGGATTCGATGAGGGTGCCCCGCCATCCGGGGGGGAGCTCAAAACTGAGTTCGCTTCTGTCAAATGGGATTTTATACATCTGCAGCCTCAAACGCACAACGCCCTGTCAGGCCAGGGCGTCGTAGGATCAACGTCATGCAAGCCGCCATTGGCCTGGCTCCTTTGTCCTCTGGGCCGCATTATACCACATGGCACGGGCGGTCACAAGAATCGGCGACGGCAAAGCCATCGAGGCAGGGACCGTGATGCGGTTAATCCACCTCCTGAACCTTGCCCCGTGTCTTTTTTTTCTCGCTACGGCGGCGCTTTTCCTGCAGTCTCCGCTCCTTCGACTTGGCCGTGGGCTTGGTGGGTTTGCGACGCTTCTTTCGTTTCAGTGCCTGCCGCAAGAGCGACTGAAAGCGTGCAACCACCTCCTCCCGGTTGCGCAACTGGCTGCGCTCCGACTGCGCCGTCAGATGCAGTACCCCGGCCGAATCGACATAGCCCGCCAGCCCTTTTAGTGCCCGTGTTCGTTGCGTGTCGGTCAGGCTGGGCGAGTTGGCCAGGTCGAAGAGCAGTTCAACACGTGTAGACGACTTTTGGGCGTGCTGTCCCCCGGGGCCGCTACTTCGCGAGAAGCGGAAGCTGAGTTCGGCTTCTGGGATGCTCAGCTCATCGTTGATCTGCAGAATCGCTTCGTCCATCAGTCTACTTCCCACAGACAAGAGCAGGCTCAGCTTTGCACAGTCTCACCGGTATACCGTGACCCTGTCGCTGTTGGCCAAAGGCCATCTCCCAGGCGGCGGGTCTGCCGGTTAGGACCAGATGGCCAGGCCGCTCGGCTCCTGACGGGATTTCCACTCGACCGGATTTCCCCAGTCAACAGCCTTCCAGGGCATGTTCTCCGGCTGGACCAGGGGCAACATCTCGCGAAAGAATTCCAGGCGTTCGGGGCCGGTCATCGGGGTAAAGCTCTCGGCCACGACCAGGTCGGCCTCCAGCTCTGCAAGGGTCGAGCAGCCGGCGATGACGGTGGTCAGGGGCAGGGCCAGGGCGTAGCGCAGGGCGCGGTCGGCCACGTGCGCCAGCTTTTTGTAGCCAAAGATCTTCATGCCCACTACGCCGACCCCCTTTTGCGCTGCAACCGGCAGGAACTCTTCGGCAAAGCTATAGACAAAATGGTCCAGCACAGAGACGGCCACCAAGGCGCTGTCAAAGGGGAAGCGGCGCAGGGCTTCGATCTGCACCTGTGGGTCGGTATGCCCGCTGATGCTGATGTTGCGCACCAACCCCTCCTCGCGGGCCTGGATCGCCGTCTCCAGGGCGCCGCCTTTGCCTGTCATCTGGTCCAGCCGGTCAAAGTCCCAGACATTGTGAAACCGCCACTCGTTCACGTGATCCGTCTGCAGACGGGTCAGGCTCTCCTCGAGTTGGCGGCGCGAGCCATCGCGGGTCGTATCCCAGGTCTTGGTGGCGATCCACATCTCGTCCCGGCGGTGTTTGGCCACCATGCCCACCCGCTCCTCCGACTGTCCCTGGGAATAGATCCAGGCAGTGTCAAAGTAGCGGATGCCCCGATCCAGGGCGGTGTTGAGGATCTCGAGGGCCTGGTCTTCGTTGCAGCCCTCCTCGTCCACGACTCGCTGAGCGCCAAAGCTCAGGATGGGGAACGATTCGCCGGTCTTGCCAAAAGGTCGTGTTTCCATCTAGATCTCTCCTTCCACGTTCTTGGATTCGCCTGCCTCTTTCTTGGGTCCGGCCAGATAGATGCCTGCGTCGAGTATAGCACAGGCACCCGCGAGCGTCAAAAGCTCAGCTAACTGCCGAAGACCCGAGCCTATGCCGTGCCCAGGGCCATAGCCAGATCGTGCGGCGTGACGCCTGGCGATTCGATGCCCTGGGCCTGGTAGTAGGCTTCAATGGTGCCCTTGGCCTCAGCCAGCTCGCTACCGGCCAGTGCCTGCTCCAGGTCGGCCAGCTTTTCGGCAGGATAGAAGAAAAAATCGCCCGACAGTCCCACGGCCACAATCCGCCCCTGTTGGGTCTCGACGGTGGCCCGGATCAGCCCACCCGGCGCTTTGTGCACCCTCTGGGCCACCTCTACACCCTCGGCGATGCGGACCCGGCGTTCCTCGCCGCTGCGCCCCTCGCGCCAGCGCTTGCCCGGCTTCCGGAGCCACTCCTCCGTGGTGTGGGTCCTGGCCAGTTGGGCTACCCTGTCGCCGACCGCCTCGGGCAGGGTGGCCGGGCTCAGCGGACCCAGGATAGTCTCGAAATTGCGAGCCAGTGCCCCGGTCATTGTCTCCCAGGCCGGGACCCGGCCCAGCTCGCGGTCCAGCGTGGTCAGGTTCTCGTGCAGGCTCTTGAATACCTTGTCGCGGAACTTGTCATCGGGTACGCGCAGGACGCGCACCATTGTTTCGTAGTCGAAATCGGCAATCAGGTTGCCGACCAAGATGGTGTAATCGCCGATATCGGCCGCACCGTTGCCCGAGATCTTTTGGCCAGCGACAGTGATAATGTCGTTGACCGGCTTGTAGCGCACCTCCACGCCCAGGTCCTTGTAGGTCTGCACCACGGGCGCCAGAAGCTTTTCGTAGAACTTGATCCGATCTCTTGGCACCAGGGGATTGTCCTTGTGGATGACCAACTGGTAAAAGACCTGCTGCCCGTCGAGGTAGACTGCGCCGCCACCTACCTCCCGGCGAAAGACCGGGATGCCCTTCTCGCGGCAGTAGGCCAGATCCACCTCCTGCTCTGCATCTTGATGATAGCCGATGCAAAAGTAGGGTTCGGCGGGCGCCAGCAGGATCAGCCCCTCCATCTCGAGCCGGGGCAAAGCGTGATAGATCAACTGCGAATCGAGCCACGGCACGTGGCCCAGGTCGTACAGATCCATTTCTCCCTCTTCCCTCTCTTGAATTGCATCAAATAGCAGCAGGCAGCAAGCACCCAGTGGTCAGAGGCTCGCACTGGCCACGCTGCTTGCTGCCCGTCGTCTGCTGGTTGGTCTTTCTATTTGTCGTACTTTTCTCGTTCGGCGGCGATAAACTCGGCGAACTCGGGATCCGTGGTTTTCATCAGTCCCTCTGGCTGGCCGCTCAGTTCGACCTTGGCGAACCAGCCCTCTCCGTACGGATCCTCGTTAATGATCGTGCTCTCCCACTCGATCTCTTCGTTGGTTTCGACGATCTTGCCGCTGACAATGGCCTTGACCCGGCCTACCCACTTGCCCGATTCCAGCGACATAAAGGGATCGGGAGCCGTGATCTCGCGCCCCTTGCGCGGTTGCTCGGCGTAGACGATCTCGCCGGCCAGGTCCTGACCCAGATCCGTCAGGCCAACAGTGGCGACGTCCCCCTCGATGCGGGCCCAATTGTGCTCTCGATCGTACAGCAACTCATCCGGAAAATGATAGTGATCAATATCCATGGTTCGATCTCTCCTTTGTGATGCGCCCTTGAGCGAAGGTTGGTATGGGTTGCTTGCCCACCGCGCTCCTTGCCTGCGTCTCTCCTGTTCCCATTCTTGGTGCCCATCCCATTATAGCATACCGTAGGCTGATGTCAAGGTGATATTGACATAAGTATCCAGCTGCGGCAGCTCCTCACGCCCGTCGAGCCGTACCTGCACTGGACGAAGGAGATCCGGCCCCTTCTACGATCTGTCGCAATCGTACCCTGACCCCATCGGGCAAGGGCTCAGGTTCGTGTTCCCTCAGGATCTCTTCGACCCGCTCCGCGGCGCGCTCGCCCAGGGTCTTGGCGCCGCTATCCTGCCAGGTCTTGTGATCGCGCCGGTCGAGCAGCCTTGGATACCAGACCTCACGAAAATGCCGCCGGGTGTGGTCCTTGTTCAGATACTGCCCCTCGGGCCCGGCTTGGGCGATCACGTCCAGGGCCAGGGTCTCCGCCGACACCTCGACGCCCTTGAGAAAAGCCTCGATCCAGCCAATGAGCTCCTCGCAGATGACGAGCTGGGCGAACGAGAAGGTCAATCCGCTTTCCAGGTACCCCAGGTCGTGGATGATATTGCCGCCCACCAGCGACTCGGCCAGCAGGGTCAGCGCCGCCTCTGCCGCTGCTTGCTGGTCCACGGCCTTCGAATCCGAGACCCCGCCCCAGCCAAAGGCGGGCAGGTTGTAAAAGCGAGCCATAGCCTGAAAGATCCCCCGCTCTGGGTCGGCGTAGGGCGTGACCATGGTGCGCATATCCATGGGCGTGGGTTGCATGCCGGGTATGATATACGGAGCCCCCTCCCGGTTCAACTGCGAAAGCACCAGGCCCAGTAGCACTCCGGCATTGTCGAGGACAACGGCCCCGGCAGGTGTGATGGGGCAGGTCACGCCGCCGGTGGAGGCCGGGATATAGAGAGCGGGAAGCCCCTTGCCCGAAAGGTAGAGCAGTTTCTGCAGCGCTTCTTCGTTGTGGTTCACACCCGAAACGACGTTGATGTAGCAGGTCACCAGGGGCGTGCGTCGCAGGGCGTCAGCACCGCCCATCACCGCCTCCGCCATCTCCACCGCAGTGACGAGGCCCTTGAGTTCGTACGAGACGGCGATGATCGGCTTGGTCGTGTGGGTCAGCATGGCTTCCATCTGGTAGACGTCGGCGGTGGCCTGGTCCACGTCGGCAGGCAGGACCATCGACATGACAAAGTCGATGTTGGGCAGCGCGTCGCACACGGTCGTGCCTTCGACCACGTCGGTCAGCGCAGGCTTTCGTCGCTCCCCCGTGCGGTGGTCGATGATGTTCATGCAATCGGACCCTGGTCCGTAGAAACAGCGGTTCCCCTCCAACGGCATGACCGGCTCGCCGTGCCGGTTGTGCAGCACGACGCGTTGCGGGGCGGTGCTGAACGCCTTCTCCACCAGGCCCGAGGGGATGCGGACCAAGTTCCCATCGCTCACATCCGCGCCGCCCTTCTCGAGCAGGTCTACGGCTTCCCGATGGTGCAGCCTGGCACCATATCGCTCCAGCACCTCGAGACTGGCCCAGTGGATCTTGCGGGCCTGCTCGGGAGCAAGACGGGCGAATTGGGCGCTATTGTACTGCCTGTCGTTCACATGGATCTGGGCCATGGCGCCTCACCTGGCCTTTGGAACCGGGTCGTAACGGAGAATCAAGCCTGATCGAAAATCAGGCCTGGTCCAGCGTCTTGCCATAGGCGAACAGGTCGCCGGCCTGGTAGATATCCATCTGCACTTGGGAAAAGGGCTCCGCCTGATAAACCTGCTCGCCGTTCAGGAGCAGGCGGCCGGTCTCAAAATCGATCTCCAGTTGGTCGCCATCCTTGAACTGGTCATAGATCTGGGTCAGATCGGGCAAGACGACGATGGGGAAACCGCTGTTGATGGCGTTGCGTTTATAGATGGCGCCATAGCTCTCGGTCAGGATGGCGCCGACGCCCAGAGCGCGGAAGCAATCGACCGCCTGCTGCCGGCTGGAGCCCGCCCCAAAGTTCTTGCCCGCCAGGAGAATGTCGCCCGGCTGTGCTCTCTCGGCAAAGTCCTCCCAACCGGCCAGATTGTCCAGGGCGTACTGGCCCATCTCCTCGACCGCGGTGATGTGCAGGTAGCGGTTATGAAAGATCATGTCGGTGTCAACGTCGTCGTACAGCTCGCCAGCAGGAGTGGTCAACACCCAGATGCGGCCCTTGGTCTCTGTCTCTGTCATCGGTTCCTCCTATGCCCGCGGCACCGTGATCTCGCCGCTGAGGGCCGCCCAGGCTGCCACCGCTGGGCTGGCCAGGTAGTTGTCGCCGGGTCCCTGTTTGCCGGCAAAGTTGCGGTTGCTGGTAGAGATCTGTACCTGGCCCTCGCCGACCATGCCGATGTGCCCCGAGGCGCAGCCGCCACAGCCGGGATTGCTGACGATAAAGCCGGCCTCGAACAGCGTTTGGAGCACGCCGCTCTGTAGCATCTGGCCATACACCTCGCGAGTGGCGGGCACCACCGAGGCAACCATCCCTGGCGCGACATGCTTGCCCTTGGCCACCTCGGCCACCGCATTCATATCCTCGAATCGGCCGTTGGTGCAGGAGCCGATAAAGACCGAATCTACCCTGGTTCCGGCTACCTCGCGCACCGCCTTGACGTTGTCCGGCTTGGGCGGGCAGGCGACGAGGGGCTCCAGATCGGTGATGTCGATCTCGATCTCCTGGCTGTATTGGGCATCGGGGTCGGCGTGAAGGCCGGATAGGTTATCGCGGCCGGTCCGCTGGCGGCAGAAAGCCAGCACCTCCTCAGAGGGCGGGATGAGGCCGATGATGCCGCCCATCTCGGTCATCATGCTGGCCAGCGTGATGCGCCCCGCCAGGTCCAGGTTCTCCACGGCAGAGCCATAGAATTCGACCGCCTGGCCCAGCGCGCCGCTGGCTCCCAACCGGCGCACGCAGGCCAGGGTCAGATCCTTGGCTGTGCAGGGTGGCTGGAGCTCGCCCTTGATCGTCACCTTCATCGTGCTGGGTACCTCGAACCAGGTCCTGCCCGCCTTGTAGGTGAAGGCGATGTCCTGGTCACCCATGCCCTGCCCGAAGGCGCCGATGGCCCCCAGGATGTTCAGGTGGCTGTCGGTGCCGACAAAAGTTGAGCCTGGCCAGGTCAGACCCTGTTCGAGGGCCACGTGAGAGCCAATGCCCATGTCCACGTCGAACACGCGCACGCCCTGCTCTTTGGCCCAATCACGGCAGATCTGCTGGTTGACGGCGTAAGGGATGTTGTTGGCAGGTGTGACCAGGTCAAAGGTGAAAAAGGTCTTGTCTACATCGTCCACCGGGGCATCGCCATAATGCTTTCGGTAGTTCTTGACCACGTTGGCCCCGCCAAAGTCGCGGGCGGTGCGCGCATCCAGGTGCAGCCACACGATCTTGCCTGCCTTTACCGCCTCGTCAGAGTGGGCTTGCATGATCTTCTCAATGATTGTCCTTCCCATAGTCCTCCTCCAGTTGCCTCTGGTTTCCCACAATCCTTCTTGTAGCGAATCCCCAATCCCCAATCCCTGGTGTTT
>JASFHU010000019.1:0-16237 GCA_050123055.1 Anaerolineae bacterium | reverse complement strand
GGATGGTTTCGAGGCATTTGTGTACCCGGAACACACCACAGGCGTCACCATCGAGTTGATCGAACCCTATCCTACCAGCCGGGGATACAGGGAGCGGCGATGACCACACTCGTCACCGGTGCCACCGGCTTTGCCTGCGTGCACATTGTCCGGGCGCTGGCAGAGGCCGGAGAGCAGGTGATCGCCCTGGATCTGACGCCGCCCGATGCGGCGATCTCGAGCTATCTGGCCCATGTTCAGGACAGAGTCCGCTTCGTTAGGGGGGATGTGCTGGACACGGATGCCATGCTGGCACTGGCCCGGGAGCACCGGCCGGAGCGCTTTGTCCACGGGGCAGCAATCACACCCACCCCCGAGATTGAAAAGGCCGATCCCAGGCGCGTCGTTGACGTTAACCTGATGGGCACGGTGAATCTGTTGGAAGCCGCCCGCCGGGTGGATGCTCGGCGCTTTGTATTCACCGGCTCGTCCGGGGTTTATGCATCACCAAGCGTCGCTGTCCACGCCCTCACAGAGGGCAGCCCAGTTCAGACCGCAGGACTATACAGCATCTGCAAACTGGCCTGCGAGGCGATCCTGGATCGCTACAGAGGGCTATTTGGACTTTCGACTGTGACGGGCAGGATGTCGTCCATCTATGGTCCCATGGAAAGGGCCACCGCCACTCGACGCCGGCCATCGACCATATACAGTCTGGTACGCGCCTGCCTGGAACAGCGGCCGGTGATCGTGAGGGGACGCCAGTACCGGCGCACCTTCACGCGGGCCGAGGATGCAGCAACCATCTGGCGGGACCTGACCCTGGCTGACAAGTTGGAGCACAACATCTACAACGTATCGGCAGGCGTAGCCTATTCGCTGGAAGAGGTACTCCAGGCGCTCAAGCGGGCAGCCCCCGCCTTTCGGTTCAGCGATGCTCAGCCGGACCAGGAGGCGGACGTCGAAATCTCGTCTCAGGGCGAGCGGCCTGCCCTGGACATGCGCCGGGCCCGGGATGAATTCCGTTTCGAACCGGCCTACTCTCTGCAGCAGGGCATCGAAAGCTACCTGGTCTGGGCGAGTGAGAACCGGGAGATATTCCAAGCATGATACGGATCATTCAAGCGGGCGCCGGAGTGCGGGGCAGCACCTGGGCCCGTATCATCCACGAGGAACCAAAGGCGGAGCTCGCGGCACTGGTCGACCCCCGATTCCCCGGGCTGGAAGGCGAATTGGGCTGGTTGGCAGATGGGGTAAACTGTTTCAAGGAGCTGGCAGCAGCCCTGGACGCAACGCAGGCCGACGCGGTCTTACTCGCCACGCCGCCAGAGGGACATCACCGGCAGGCGACGATGGCCTACGAGCGGGGGCTGCACGTTCTGGCCGAAAAGCCCCTGGCGGAAGACCTGGAGGAAGCACGGCACCTGGTACGGGGTGCGGAGCGCCGCAAGCTGCAGCTCATGGTTGGCATGAACTTTCGCTACCTGCCTGCCCATCAGGCCATACGACGGCTGCTCGCCGGAGGCGAGATAGGGGTAGCTTCCTTCGCCCAGTTCACCTACGTGCGCTACCGGGATGGGCGCCGGGCAGACCTGAACAAGTACTGCCTCACCCAGGAGCAGCCGATGCTGGTCGAGCAGTCGATCCACCACCTGGACCTGATGCGCTACTGCTACCAGCAGGAGGTCGAATGGCTGCAGGCCGACACCTGGAATCCGTCCTGGAGTACCTACCAGGACGACAGCAATGTCTCGGTCCTCTTCTGCTTCAAAGGTGGCCTGCGCGTCAACTATTTGGGGACCTGGACAGCGGCCTGGAACCAGTTCGACTTTCGGTGGCGGACTGATTGCACAGGCGGGGTGCTTCTCCAAAAGCACCAGTTTGATGATCTATATCTCGTCAGGTTCCGACCCGAGCTGGGACTGAAGGGCACGCGCTTCAAGCCAGACGCCGAGCCGCTGGAACCCGTTGAGCTTGAGCCGGTGGAGTACTTTGTCGATGATACCCGCGGCCTGCTGGCCGAGTTTGTAGAGGCGCTGGAAGGCGGCCGGCCCGTCGTGACGAGCGGTAAAGATCACCTCAAGACTCTGGGCCTCACTCTCGCCTGCATAGAGTCCTCCAGGACGGGCCGCCGGGTGTATATGGACGAGTTTTATCGCCAGCACAAACTGATCTGGTAAAGGATGGTGTTCATGACCGAAATCGCTCCCGAACTGCAGGCAGTCTTTGACTGGATTGATGCCCACCAGCAGGAGGCCATCACCGACCTCCAGCGACTGGTACAGCAGCCCAGCGTCAGCGCCCAGAAGATAGGGCTTGAGGCGTGCGCTGACCTGGTGGTGGAGATGATGCATGCCGACGGGCTGGATGCCCAGGCCCATCCCATTCCGGGCGGGCCGCCCTGTGTCTTCGGCCATCTGCCCAGCAGCCTGTCGCCCAAGACCCTGCTGGCCTACGCTCACTATGACGTCCAACCGCCGGAACCGCTGGATGCCTGGACCTATCCACCTTACAGCGCCGAGATAGCCGGTGGCCGCCTGTGGGGCAGAGGGGCGACAGACAACAAGTCGGGCATACTGGCCTTTGTCAAGGCCGCCAAGGCCTGGTGCCAGACCCTGGGCGAGCCGCCTGTGGGCGTCAAGTTTATCACCGAGGGAGAAGAAGAGATCGGTTCGCCCCACCTGGGTCCCTTTATCGAGGCCAACCCTGAGCTGGTACAGGCCGACGCCATGCACTGCCTCGACGGCGGCGTGGACACCAGTGAGCTGGCGCCCCGGGTGGGCCTGGGACTCAAAAGCGTTATGTTTGTCGAGCTCATCGCCCGGGGGGCCAATGCCGACATCCACAGCAAGAACGCTCCGTTGCTGCCCCAGCCGGCCTGGGACCTGGTGCGCGCACTCAACAGTCTGGTTGATGAGAATAGGCGCGTCCTCATCGATGGCTGGTACGATGAGGTCATCGAACTGGGCGACGAAGAGCTTGAACTGCTGGAGGCCAACGCGGCCCGCCTGGACCTGGACAAGATGAAGGAGGGCTGGGGCATCGACCAGTTTGCCCTGGGCCGCGAGGGGATCGAAGCCCTCAGGGCCAAGTCCTACGAGCCGACCTGCAACATCGCCGGGCTCACCAGCGGCTACCAGGGTGAAGGCGGCAAAACCATCGTGCCCAACGAGGCGCGGGCCAAGCTGGATCTGCGACTGCCACCCTATATCGACCCCGACAAGGCGGTGGAGAGGCTGCGTAAGCACCTGGTCGACCATGGCTTTGGCGACATTGAGCTGCTGCTCATCACCGGCACGCCCGAGCCACCATTCAAGATCAGCGTCAAGGAAGACATCAGCCAGGCGATCATCCAGGCCGCCGAGCTGGTGTTCGGCAAGGCGCCTGTGGTCAGCGGCGTCAGCGCCGAGGGAACGATCCTCAAGCACGTGTGGATGCCCACCGTCCTGACCGGCTTTGCCCAGCCCGACTGTAACCTGCACGCGCCCAACGAAAGCATTGATCTGGATCACTACATCAAAGGCTGCAAGTACGCGGCCGCCATCATGTGGTACTATGGCAAGTTAACTGCCTGAGGAGGATGAACATGCAAGACGTATACAAGTGGATTGAGGATCACCACCACGAGCAGGTCGCCGAGCTACAGACCCTGCTCCGCCAGCCGAGTATCAGCGCCCAGAAGATCGGGCTCGACGAGTGTGCGGAACTGCTAAAGCACCAGATGCTGGAAAACGGAATCGGCAACGTGCGCCGCATTCCGGTGGAAGGCGGTCCCGATATTGTCTATGCCACCGAAAAAGCCGCCGACCCCGGCGCCAAGACGTTACTGTGCTACGGCCACTATGACGTTCAGCCACCCGAGCCCCTGGAAAAGTGGATCGAGCCGCCGTTCGAGGCCAATATCCGCGACGGTGTGATCTATGCCCGGGGCGCCACCGACGACAAGTCGGGTGTACTGGCCCTGGTACGGGCTGCTCGGGCCTTCAAAGAGGTACGGGGCGCGCCGCCGGTCAACCTCGTCTTTCTGTTCGAAGGGGAAGAAGAGATGGGCAGTCCCCACCTGGAGCAGTGGGTACTGAACAATCAAGACCTCTGCCAATGCGATGCCAGTATTGGACTTGATGGTGGCGTACACCGTACCTCCTACAAACCCGAGATCCACCTGGGCATCAAGGCCATCCTGGTCGTCGAGCTGCGGGTCAAGACCCACGAGATCGACTTTTGGAGCGGCCGGGCTCAACTGATGCAGGCCAAGAGCGCGCCCTGGCGCCTGATCCACTGTCTGAACAGCATGTTTGACGAGAGCGGCCGAATCCTCATCGATGGCTGGTACGACGAACTGCTGCCGCCCGACGAGGACGACCTGTACTACCTGCGCCAGGAGCTGGAGCATTTTGACCGCGAGGAACTGCGCCGCCAGTTTGGGTTGGCCAGGGATTTTCCCTTTGACGACGACCTGGAACTACTCAAGGCCATTCACTATGGCGCCTCGTGCAACATCAATGGCTTGGTGGCCGGCTATACCGGCTCGGGCAGCAAGACCATCGTGCCTACCCAGGCCTCAGCCAAGCTCGACTTTCGCTGCCCGCCCAACCTCGAGCCGGTCGATCAGCTCAGGCTGCTGGAGGCGCACCTGAAAAAACATGGCTTCGACGACGTCGAGATCGTCGTCAGAGCTGCCCGTCCTAATCCGTACAAGACGCCAGTGCGCGAGGCCATTAGCCAGGCCATCATCCATGCTGCAGAGCGTGTCTGGGGCGAGCCGCCTGTGGTGGCCGGGGTCAGCACCCAGGGCATCATCATGATCCACGTTCCGCACCCGGCGGTGCTGAGCGGCTTTGGCGCGCCCGACAACAACCTGCACGCACCCAACGAGAACATGCCTGTTGACCGCTACCTGCAGGGAATCAAGTTCGCGGCCACGATATACCAAGAGTTCGCCGACCGCACCCAGTAGATAGAAAGAGAGAAGACCGTGACTGCATTCGACGTCTATATAGACTATGTTTGACCGTACGTCTTTCGAGCCACGGAGTGGCTCCACATCGTCAGCGATGCCCTACCCGGCGAGCTGGAGATCAACTGGCGCTGCTTTTCCCTCTATCAGGTCAACCACGAAGGGGATCAGAGTTGGAAGATTTGGGAACAGCCGCTAGCGGATGAAGGCTGGCAGGAGCAGGACTATGCACCTTCGCTCAGAGCGTTCTGGGCAGCAGAGGCGGCAAGGCGGCAGGGCAATGAGGCCTTTGCGCGCTTTCACCTGGCCCTGGGACGGGCCAGGTATCAGCAGGGTCTTTCCTACGCCCAGCCCGAGACGATGCTGCACGCCGCCGAAGAAGCGCAGCTCGACCTGGCACAGTTCCAGGCGGCGCTGACCGATCCTGCCTGCCTGGAACGGTTGGCGGCAGATCATACTCGGGCGGACGAAATGGACGTCTTTGGGACGCCGACCTTTGCCTTTCCGGGGGCGCGGCCGGCGTATCTAAAGTTGAGCCATCTGCCTGGGCCTGAAGAGGCCCTGGCCTTCTGGCACGAGTTCCGCCAGGTGGTCGTGGATCGCTCTTTTATCCTGGAGATCAAACGGCCACACTAGGTCGATTTGCGCCTGCCTGTGGGCTGGGCCGGTGCCCTGATCGGAAGGTGGATTATGGGACAACGCTTGTCCGCGATTCAAAGCCGAATCACACAGAACAGCCATGGTCTGTTCAGCTATGGTTTGCTGGTCATGACTCTGACGCATCTGCTCACGCACGTCTTCACACGCGTTCACACTTCCCTCTTTCCTATCCTCCAGGTCGAGTTTGACCTCACTCTTCAGCAACTGGGCCTCATCGCCGCTATCCCGCCTCTGGCCCAGACGCTACTGGCCATCCCCACTGGGCTTCTTTCCGATAAGCTCGGTTCCCGGTGGCTGATCCTGGGCGCCATGGCCATCTCGGCGGTCGGCGCCCTGCTCGCCAGTCAGGCTGCCAGCGCCGTCATGCTCATCGTCGCCGTCAGCCTGGTCTACATCAACACCACGGTGTACCACCCGGCGGCCTACAGCTTTGTGACCAGGATGTTCAGACCCCGGGACCGGCTCAGGGCGCTCGGCATCCACGGGGCGGGGGGAACCTTGGGCGTGGCCATCGGCCCCATATCTATCAGCCTGATCATCGGCGTCCTTGCCCTGGGCTGGCGGCAGGTTTATCTGTTCTGGTTCATTCCTTTTGTGCTGGGCATCCTGGCCATGCTGCCCATCCGGGCAGAGCCAAAAGAGGATGAACCACCAGAGGTCGAGGGCCAGCAGACCAGCACCCAGGTCACAAAGCTGCTTTCTGTCAGCCTGATCATGTTCCTGATCTTTATCGGCATCCGGACCTTTGCCAACAGCATGAGCTCGTCATTCATGGCTCTCTACTTGGTCGACGATCGGGGCTTTACCACGTCCCAGGCCAGCTTCTACATCGGCTTGAACATCCTGGTAGGGGTCTTTGCCGCGCCACTGGGCGGATTCATGGCCGTCAGATACGGCGAAAAGCGCTGGCTGCTGATCGTCTATACTCTGGCCTACTGCTGTTATGGCCTGGCCATCGCCCTGCCCAGCGCCGTGGCTTTTGTCGTCTTTTACCTGGCCTATGGCTTTCTGATGTTCTTGGGCATGGCGGCCAATTCGGCCATCATGGCCCGGCTCTCGCCCGGCAAGCAGCGGGGCCTGGCCTACGCCCTCTTTTTTCTGCCGGGCAGCTTGATGGGTGCCGTGGCACCCCTCGTCGCGGCTTCCATCGCCGATGCCTGGAGCCTGGCGACCATCTTTGTCGTGTCGACGATCACCTTTTTCTTGAGCCTGCTGGTATTTCAGTTCGGGGTCAAGGTCCAGTCAACTGTCTCATGAACGATTGCCTGAATACCAAGGAGAATGGACGATGATGTTACGTGTGGGTATCATTGGCGCCGGGCAGGTCGGCGAGCGGCAAGCTGTTGGGTTCGCTGCCGCAGCAGGAGCCGAGGTCACCGGCGTCGCCGACATCGTTCTGGAACGAGCTACTGCGCTCACTGAGCGTTTTGGCGGAACCGCTGTCACCGACTGGCGCCAGCTCATGGATTTCGATCTGGACATCCTGGCGGTGTGCCTGCCCCACAACAACCACGTCGGGCCCGCCCAGGCAGCCGCCGAGTGCGGCGTCCACGTACTGATGGAAAAGCCGATTGCGACGAACCTGGAGGATGGGCAGCGAATCGTCGACCTGTGCGACCAGGCCGGCGTCAAGCTGACCATCAGCTTTGTGCATCGATTTCGGGATGAGTGCCAGTTTGCCCGCCAGTGGCTCGACGAAGGCCGCATCGGCAGCCCGCAGATTGTGCGTGGCGTGATGACCGCGCCACGAAAACCCGAACTACCGCCCTGGGTCACCAACAAGGAAGCCGCCGGAGGTGGAGTAATGATGTATAGCGCCATCCACGAGGTTGACCGCCTGCGCTGGCTAGTGGGCAGCGATGTCGTGTCCGTCGCGGGCCAGATTCGACGCTGGGACCCAAACTCGGAGGTGGAGGATGGGGCGGTCGCCTTGCTGACCTTTGCCAACAGTACGGCTGCCTCCTTGACGGCCAATGCACCATCCTACTGGGCCCAGCCCGCCCTTTGGGAGACCGAGGTTTGGGGTTCAGAAGGCATGCTTCGTATCGGCCGTGGCGGCGTCGAGATCAGCAGCAACAGGTTGCAGACCCGCCTGGAAACCCAGACGCCAGCCAGCCGCCTGGGCGAGCATTACAACTTTGTGCGGCAGGCCGAGGCTTTTGTCTCGGCCATCAACGAGGATACCGAGCCGCCGGTCTCGGCCCGCGATGGGCTCGAATCTCTGCGGGTGGTGATGGCACTCTATGAGTCGGCCGAGACGGGCGAGATTGTCCACCTGTAGCGGGTTCTAGAACGCCTCGTCGATCTTGAGCAGCGCCCGGGCCAGGGCCTGAACTCCCAGGGCAACGTCTTCCAGGTCGGTCCACTCCTCGGGACAGTGGCTCTTGCCATCGCGACTTGGCACAAAGATCATGCCAATGGGTGCAATGGTGGCGATCTGGGTCGCGTCGTGGCCCGCGCCGCTGGGCAGGACCAGGGCATCGGGCGCCGTCTCGCGGCAGGCCTCGGTGGTGATCTCGATTAGCCTTGGGTCAGCCTGCACGGGATGGGCGTCCGTCAGCAGTTCCGTCCAGATAGGAATCCCCCGCTCCTCGGCTATCTCGGCGGCTCGCCTCTTCAGGTTCTCCCCGATGCGCTCGATGATCTCCGGATCGATGCTGCGCATCTCGACGATCAACTCCGCGCGACCGGGTACCACGTTGGCCATGTTGGGACTGACGCTCAAATAGCCCACCGTACCGACCGCGTTCTCCTCCTGGCGGATTATCTTTTCAGCGTCGACTATGAACTGGGATGCGGCTATCAGCCCGTCCTTTCGCAGGGCCATGGGGGTGGTACCAGCGTGGTTGATCTCGCCCGAGACCACCACAAAGAAGCGGCGGATGCCGGCGATGCCCGTCACAGCGGCCAGGGGAATACCCTTCTGCTCGAGCACGGGGCCCTGTTCGATGTGTATCTCCAGGTAGGCGGCGATATCACCCGGCTTTCTGACCTCTGACGGGATATCGGCAGGGCGCCCGCCCAGCTCGATCAGGGCTAACTCCAAGGTTTGGCCGTCTTCGTTGGTTTTCGCCAGTAGCTCGGGCGACAAATTACCCGTCATACCCCGGCTGCCTACAGTGGACACGCCGAAATCGGTCGGTTCCTCACCCAGAAAATCGACAACCTCCAGAGGGTGCCGCAATTGGATATCCAGCTCCTGCAGGCAACGGGCGATCTCCAGCCCGCCAACCACGCCGATCACACCATCGAATCGCCCGCCACCCGATACCGTGTCAGTGTGTGAGCCGATGACGATGGGCGGAAGCTCCTCCGTACCGGGCCGCCTACCGACGACGTTACCCGAGGCATCCAGCTCGACGGTCAAACCCGCAGCCTCCATCTCCCTGCTCAACCAAGCGCGGCCCTCCCGAAAGAGCTTGGTAAAGGGTCGCCTGGTCCAGGGCTGGTCGGGATCCGTGTGTGAAGCCAGGGCATTGATGTCAGCTTCCAGACGATCCAAGTTCGGTATCTGTTTGAAAAGATCCTTCATGCTTTTTTCCCTCGACCTTGTGTATTAGGCACCGTGCTCGGCGGCGACAAACTGCCCTGTTCCCGGCCCTGCCAGCACCTGTTGCCCATCATAGACCACCTGGCCCCGCAGGACTGTCTTGGTCACCCGGCCTTGCAGTTCCCAGCCATGGTAGGGGCTCCAGCCGGCCGACGAGTGATGGTTCGCTTCATCCAGCGCCCACCGGGCGTTGGGGTCGATGATGGTCAGGTCTGCATCGGCGCCAACGCGGATCTGCCCCTTGCGCCGGGCGAGGCCAAAGAGCCTGGCCGGTGTTTCAGCCAGCAGCCGGACATAGCCGTGGATACTCAGGCGGCCCTTTGCCACGCCCTCACTGTAGATCATGGTCGCCAGGGCTTCGACACCCGGTGCACCAGAGGCGTTGTCAAAGATGTTGGGGTGGTTCTTGAACTCAGGCAGCCAGGGGGCATGGTCCGATGTGATCTGGTCCACTGAGCCATTGGCGCACATGGCCCACAGCTTGTCCTTTTCCTCCACAGCTCGTAGTGGGGGGTTGATCTTGCCCTTGGCCCCCAGGCGGGCCATGTCCTCCTCTGACAGGCACAGATAATGGGTGCAGGTCTCAGCCGTGACCGAGGCGCCCTGTTGGCGGTACCAGTCAACCAACTCGAAGGAGCGCGCCAGGCTGGCGTGATAGATGTGCACCCGGGCCTCTGTCGCCATGGCGAACTCGAGGGCTTGGAGTACCGCGCTGGTCTCGACAATATCGGGCCGGCTCTGGCAGTGGGCGATGGGCTCAGCGCCCGAGGTCCGGAACCTTTCCGTGAAGGCCGTCACCAGTTCGTCGTTCTCGCAGTGCAAGCCGATGGGCAGCCCCGTCTCGCGGACCAGGCGAAAGGCCTCCAGCAGCTCCGCGTCGGGAATGCGTGGGAATCGGTTGGGATCTGTCTCGAACAGGGACACTTTGACGCCGCAGGCCCCAGCCTCGGCCATAAGTGGGATCTGGTCCAGGCCGCCCGTCTTTTTGATTGTCGCCAGCAGCGCCACGTCTACCACGCTCTGGGCTTCGAGACGCTCCCGCTTGTCGAGAAACACCTCTCGAGAGATCACGGGCCGGCCTTGATCGTAGGGCATCTCGATAATGGTCGTCACGCCACCCGCCGCCGCCGAGCGCGTAGCGTCGGTAAAGCCCTCGTTTGGCGTGCTGAAACAGTGGACGTGGGCGTCGATGAGGCCGGGCAGCACATACTGTCCCCTGGCATCGATAGCTTGTCGGTGTGGGGGCGCTGACTGGGCATCGTAAAGCCCCACGAGCTGGCCGTCGCGCACGCCCACGATTCCGTCCTCGAGCACGGCGCCGGGTACAACAATGTCTCCTTGCACGACAAGATCTAGTGATTTCAAGGTTTTTCCTCCGATCAAGGTTCTAACCCTCGTCTACTGCTCAGAAGTTCGCTTCCTGTTCCGTGTGCACATTGGCTGGGGCCAGCAGAACGTTGCTGTCGATGGCGCCAAGTCCGTGGCCCTGTGCCACCTTGAGTTGGGGCATCGACTCCAGGTCACAGTCCAACCGGTTGTCGCCGGGGAACTGCTGGAGGATGCGGACTGCCTCGGCATCGATGGCCACCATGTCACCGGAGGCCAGGATCAGGTTTGGATAGACATAATCTCCGCGCCCGTGCCAGGTGGTGGTCGTACGACGGCCATCAATGAGGACCAGGTCCGGCTGCCAGCCCAAGTTCAGTTCGGCGACTTTGGCCTCTACTGTCTCGCGGTCCTGGTGCAAATAGGCACGGTCCTGGAGGTCGATCCATCCGACGCCGAGTTTTAGCGATGCTGTAAACCGGGCCGACGAGTGGCAGCGCATATTGGCCAGGTATACACGCTTGTCGGCCTCGTAGATGCTGCGGGGTACGCGGAACGACGTCCAATGATCGCCATCTACCCTCAGGGGCAGCCATTCGTCCTTCTCAAAGTTCACAAAGGGTACGCCATAATGGCGCAAAAAGGGCAGCACGCCGAGGGCGGCTATGACCTGTTCCGTCGGTCCATCAGCCCGGCCCGACATCTCGCCCACGCAGACCTTACAGCCGGCATCCAGCAGCATTTCAATGACACTCCCCAGAAACGCCAGCTCGGTTGAGAGGGGCAGGGCGTAGCGGCAGTTGAAATTGGGCTTGAGCATCAGCCGGTCGCCGGGTCGGATGGCTTTCTCCAGCCCACCCAACAGGCTCAGTGCACGGTCCACCGATGCGGGCATATAGTCGCCGTTCATGTGTGGTACCCTGGCCACTAGGGGCTTGCCATCCCGGGTGTATACGTTCCGTTTTCTGGGATGCGGCTGCAACTGATCCACGGTCATTCCCTCATGCGGCTGCGGGGGCCCGGCTATCACCTACGAACCTGTCTGGGCCAGGTTCTGGCCAACCCTACTTGAACTCCTTGGGGGTGGGCGGGGCATAGAGGCCGATGCGGCTGTGGGTCACTCCCATGTCGACGATGGCTTCAGTGAGCTTTAGGGTCACCTTGAGCGGGTCGAGAACGGGGACGCCCAGTTCGCTTTCCAGATCGTCACTGTAGCCGGCCATCGCCGCGCAACCCATGATGATGACCTCGGCCCCATCCTCCTCGATCATGCGCCGGGCAAGTTTCATGCCGGCGGCCTTTGTACCCTCAGGATCAGCAGCCAGTTCGGCAACAGACAGCTCCAGGGGCCGGATGGAGGCCATGCGCTGCAGTAGTCCGTAGCGACGGACGTGGCGCTTTTTCATCGCCACGCGGGGGCGCTGTTCCGTCATCACCCCGAACTTCTCGCCCAACAGCAGGGCAGTGGCCAACGTCGGCTCCTCCAGGCCCAGGACTGGAATGGGCGAAATCTCTCGGGCTGCTTCGACGCCGATCTCGCAAAAGCAAGCCAGGATGATGGCGTCATATTCTCCTTGTTCACTTGCTTGCTTGACCAGGTCTATGGTCGGCCCGAGGGCATAGGCCTCGTCGTAGGAGGATTCGATGGTGATGGGTCCGTGGACGGGGCAGGTGACGACGACTTTGCAGTCATCGCGCTTGGCGGCCTCGGCAACTGCCCGTATCTTGTCTGTCATCTTTTCCGACGTGTTGGGATTGATGATCAAGATTCTCATTCGGATCACTCTACGTTTTCTTGACGCAGGAGCGTTAGGGCCATGACCGCACGTTGCTGGGCATCCAGAATGTGGTTGGTCAGGCACTCTTCTGCGAGGGGTAGATCATGAGTACGGATGGCTTCCAAGATTACTTGATGCAACTGTCTTGGTTCCTCTGGGTGATTGTAGTGCGTCTTGCTCGTCAATCCGACCAACACCTGAGCTTGTGTACTCGTACTCCGCCAGGCGGCGTACAGCCGGCTATGGTCAGCCATGCGGCAGATGCAATCGTGGAATGAGAGATCAAGCTCCACAATTCGCTCTGGCTCGTGCTTTTCGACGGTGGCTCTTCCCAATTCATTCAAGATGTCCTGCATCTGGCGGATATCCTCTTCCGTGAACCGCTCAATCGCCCGACGCAGGGCTTCACGCTCAAGGAGCAGACGCAAACTGTATATCTCTTCCAGGTCCTTGTCTGTGAAATCAATGACAAAAAAACCCTTTCTCGGAACATGGACCACGATCCCTTCCCGATCCAGGGCAGCAAGCGCTTCGCGCACAGGTCCGCGGCTGACGTCGAGATGGTCGGCAATGGCCGACTCGATCAGTCGTTCGCCCGGGCCAAAGGCGCCAGTGAGTATCGCATTGCGTATCCTCAGCTCGATACGATCTCGCAGATTTGATGCTTCGAGCGGTTCCAGTTCTGGGAATCCTGAACCCATCCTTCCGCCCTTCAGTCTTCCGTCTCGCTTGCATCGGTGACCCGCCTGTCCCGATGTCACTTGACACCAACTGTCGATTGTTGACAGAATAGCCGTAGAGGTACTATATCATGATCCCGTCTAGCTGTCAACACGAACGCTGGTCGGGCTTCCGCAACAAGTCGACCTGACAGAGCAATGGAAGCTAGGTGATACGGCATAGACAGGAGTGAGGCGTCGGGTTGAATGAGTTTTTTGGAACTGGTCAAGGGCGGAGGAGGGCGCTGGAGGGCAACAAGTGGGCCCTTGGTGGAGGCGCAGACCGCAACAAGTCGAGATGGGGGCCATGCTGCGCAATGGGACAGCGCCTGGAAGGAAGGTAAGGCGGTGACGGGGAAGCGAGCGAGGGCGCGGAGGTGGGCTGAGGACGCACGGGGCTAGCCCGTCGGCGCAAGTCCGACAGAAAGAGTAGTGGGTCGGTGCATGTCAGGGTCTGGGAGCAGGCAGGGGCACCGACATCCGCGCTGCTCCCGGCTCAGATGACGTCGGGAACCGGTAGGGAGGCTGCCAGGGTGGCCTCACGCACGAAGCGGGCCAGGTTGAGGGCACAGGCGAGGAGATCGCCCAGGAAGGTGGCCTTGGCGCTGTTGGCCTGGCCATACCAGGGGGAGCGTTTGAGCTGGCGTCGCGTCTGTTGGGCGTTGCGACTCTCGGCATAACTCAGGCGCCCGATGCGCAGTTTCCAGGTTGGGGAGCCTACCTTCAAGTCGCGAGCGAGGCGCAGGTCCCCGTCGGGGAGGGCGGTACCGACCACGACCAGGTAGCCCAGCGGGCGGGTCGGATCGCGGTAGGGGCAGGTCGAGGCTGTGTTTGGGGCTGCAGACACGGCCTCTGGCGGCGAGGGTGGGGTCACGTCGGGAGTGGAGCGATGACGGCAACGTTGGCGGCAGACCCACTTGCTGTCCCCCCGCTGGTAATCATGGCCGTTGAAGGCCAGGGAGAAGCCGTGGGGGCACAGGGGGATGCCCTGGGCATCATAGCCCCGTCGCAGGCAGAGAAGGGGATCTTCGTCGCTGGTATGATGACAGAGGGCGATGGTGCGCAGCGCCTTGAGCTCGTCATGGACATAGCGCAGGACCCTGTCCTTGCCCTCACCTGCATCAGCCAACACCTCGCCGATCTGGAGGCCTGGGAAACGGCGGCGTAGGTCCCGGAAGCCAGGGATGGTCTGGAGGTGGTCGTTGCGATTGGCCGAGGCAAAGGGACCCGACAGGGGCCAGTAGCTGAAGAGACGGTCGTCCACGACGTTGAAGGCTTTGCTCTTGTAGCCAAAATGGTGTTTGCCACGTGGAGAGCGCTTGGATTGGTCGTTCTTGCCCCCCTGTGGGCTGGCAGGACGATGAGCTGGAGTTGCATATTGGTTGGAGCCGGAGTAGAATACGTAGGTGGCCTCTGGGTCACGGGCTGTGCTGTAGCGGCATTGGTCGATGCAAGCTTCCGTGTTGCAAGCACAGCCCTTCTTCCCCTTCTTCTGAGCGGCGCACCTCCGCTGCTGGGGTGGTCGGAAGCAGCGCTCGTTCTGGTAGCGGCAGCGCATCCGCGAGCGAGCGGCCACCAGTTGGCTGTCCGAGGCCAGACTCACGCCCCGTTCGGCTGGGTCGCCGGGGAAGGTGGAGCAGGTAGGAATCAAGCCATAGGCCATTAGCCCCAGGGCCAGGCTGTCGGCACACTGGCAGATCCAGACCTCTTTGGTGCCTCCCAGGGCCATGCGAAAGGTAGATTCGCAGGGTAGATCGTCGGGGTCGAAGCCCAGGCGCTGGCAGTAGCCCCGGCCCCGTTCTTGGGAGTGGAGTTCAGTGAGTAGCTCAGACCACTTCCACTTCCGCCAGCAGGCCAACAGGTGGGCCAGACCCAGGCTCACCGGGTCAAAAGGGGGCGGGCCCAGCTGACTGGTGAAGCGTTGGGCCAGGATCGGCCGCCAGGCGCTGAAGTCGAAGAGACGCAGGAGCAGGTCAAAGTCATCCAGCCCCTCCAGGTCGTCGGCGCAGTGGATGTCATCGGGGGGCAGCCAGGTGTAGAAGGAACGGCAGCGCCGGGGCTGCCAGGGAGGAACCCCCGCCGGAACCACCAGTCGGAAGGGTAACAGGGGGCGGACCGCGGCCCACTGGAAGGTGGTCAGGAAGTGCTTGGTCAATAGCCGTCGCTCCGCCGCCGGAAGCTCACGCGTGGCCGCCAGCTCAGGGCGGGATAGGCCCACCAGCCGGTGGAAGGGACTGTCGGGCACGGTAGGTAGCTCTGATTCATCGGCTGGCAGGCCAATCGTTTCGCGGTCGCTCAGGGCGGGAACCAGCTTGCTGCTCATCACCGCCTCCTGCCGCGCTTGCGCTGCAACCACACTCGGCTGAGGGCCTCCGTCCGCGCGTAGGCGTTCCGGCTGTCCTGACCGCACAAGCGACGCAGTCGGCCTGAGAAGGCAGGCAGGCGCAGCAACACTAGCGCGTCGTTGTGTAACTGGCCGATACGTGCCTTGGTCAGGCCGAAGCGACGACCAAGGGCGGCCAGGGTGCAGGGCGGTTGCCCATCTAACCCATAGCGGGCGATGATGATTTCCCGCAGACGAGCCGGTAGGCGAATGGCCGCCTCAAGCAGTGCGCTCCGGACCTCGGCCTGCTGCCAGCTTTCCTCCAGGACCTCCAGCGGGTCAGCCTGTTCAAGGGGTGGCAGTCCCCGTCGATGCCGCCTGGCCCGAGCCACTGCTTGCCAGATCTGGCGCTTGATGGCCACCCCGGCGTAGGTCGAGAAGGCCACGCCTCGCTGGGCATCAAAGCCCAGCACCGCTCGCCACAGGGCAATCCGCCCCTCCTGTGCCAGGTCGTCGTAGGTCACGCCATCGCGTGCTTGCCGGTGCAGGAAAAAGTGCACCAGTCCCTCGTGGCGCACAAGCAGCGCCTCTTGACAGACCCGGCAGCCAGCTTGGGCACAGCCAAACACGGCCGTACCTTCCAGATCCAAAGGATGGTCTTCAAACATGTGACACCTCCATTCGATGGGATAGTCCTATTGTCCCCCATCGAACTGGAGGTGTCACGCTACTTGGGTTGATTTGCCCTCAATCGGGGGGCTTCAGTTGGGTTGACTTTTCACAGCGGACTTATTGCGGTATCCCTTCCCTCAGGTTCCTCAAATATGAGATAGTCTGACCTGAAGCTGACAGGGATGGACCGCGACTTGCAGAAATCTCTTGATGATGGATAATAGAGGAGGTCGCCGGATTTCGGCGTTGTTGCCAAGGGAAGGAGAGAACGAT
>JASFHU010000018.1:0-16279 GCA_050123055.1 Anaerolineae bacterium | reverse complement strand
GGGGCGTCTGAACATTCGCTTTGAGAACCACATCTTTTACGATCGGTGGGGCAAGCAGAATGAGGAGCTGTTCGCGCAGCACTTCAAGTTCGACCCTGCCCAGCCCTGGCAGAGTCACCAGTGGCGACCGAGCGCCGACAAGGAGTGGCGCGACTGCCACGGTACCCAGGATATGGAATGGCAGGCCTTTGAGTTCGCCAGGAGCCTGGACGAGGATGCTGCCTTCCTGTCCACCGCGATGGGGCTGGCCCGCATGATGGGCTTCAACCACACCTCTATCGACTACGAGTCGGCCGGTCAGATGTTCGATGCCTTCAACTCTGGCGAGCGATATCAGATCTTTGCCGTCTTTGACTTTATCGCCGGGCCAGACGGCTCCTCACGGCAGTTGGCTGCCCTACGGCGCAAAGATTTTGATGTCTTTGCCTCTCTCCACTATGGCAGCAAACAGGCTGCTAGGTATGGAGGGCTGATCCGCGGCCTGTACGAAGCGTTCCAGGGGCTGCACGTCCTCTAGTACCCCTGACGATGGCCGGACTGCTCGGCGCCGTGGCGACGTTGCTTGCCACGGTGCCCGGCAGTCCGGCAGTATTCTCACCCCATAGTTGCCATCCAGCCCTGACCATGCTATAATGCAGGTCATCGGAGCTGGAACCATGTATATTCGACCACCAAAGAAAAAGCAGTCCTCTCCTTTCCGGATCCTTGTCTTGTTGATCCTCATAGCTGCCGGAGCCTACTTTCTCATCGCCCGGCGGGATATGATCACGCCTATCCAGGTTGGCCCCACGCCTACGCCTACCCCTACGGCCGATGATGTGATGGCCGAAGCCCACGAACTGTACCTGGATGGAGACCTGGATGGGGCGATAGCAAAATACAGCCAGGTAGCAGCCCTGGAGCCTTCGGATCCAATGCCCCTGGTCTGGTGGTCCCACCTGCTGACCCTCCGCGGGCGCACAGCCGAAGCGGTCGAAAAGGCGCGGGAGGCGGTGGGCATCGCTCCCGATAGCGCCGAGGCGCTATCAGCCCTCTGCATGGCGCTTGACTGGGATGCAGGTCCCGGAGAACAGGCCAAGCTCCAGGAGGCCCTGGGGGCGTGCCTGAGCGCCACAGATCTCGATCCTGGGTATGCCGAAGGACATGCTTATCTGGCCGAGGTCTATGCCGACCTGGGCAAGACCGGTCAGGCCCTGGAGTCGGCTCGTTTGGCCGTCAGCCTGGATGACAGCAGTGTATTTGCCCATCGGGATCTGGGGTACGCTCTGGAAAAGAGCCGCAAGTACCGCGAAGCAGTCGCCGAGTACCAGCGTGCCTCTCAACTCCACCCCCGGTTGGCCCAGCCCTACGTCGACCTGGGGCGCATTCACAAAGCTCACAACCGTTACAAGGACGCTCTTTCTGCTTACGAAAAGGCCACCGTTGTCGATCCCAACGGCGCCTATGCTCTCTATTGGCTGGGAGTGGCCTATCACGAAACTGGCGATCACCAAAGGGCGGTGGTCGTTTTCAAAAAGGCAACCGAGGTCGATCCGACCTTTGCCCCGGCCTTCGGGCGACTGGGGCTGGCCTACTATATCCTGCGCAACTATGAGGATGCCATCACAGCGTATCGGTCGGCCATCGACTTGGGGATCGAGAACGTCGAGTATTACTACGAGTTGGGGCTGGCGTATGTCTACCTGGAACGCTGTGACGAAGCGATCCCCTGGTTGGAGAAAGCCATCGAGATCGATTCTACGGCCTGGCCAGCTTGGGAAGGGTTGGATCTTTGTGCCGGTGAGTAGCCGCTGGCCCTGACCGGCCGGAAGCGTTGGCCGGCACGCGAAAAGCGGCGGGTATTCGAATCAGTCAGCATGTCCCCCTAGACACCACCAGGGGCGATAATGGGCAGGTCAGCGCGAAACACTTTGGCAGTTGGGCGTCAAGGCGTTGGCTTTCCGCATGGTCACCTACGCCCAACTGCACTAGGTTGGTCGCTTCGGAGGGGCAATCGTGGACCAGTGGCCAGAGCGATACCGGGGCATCCTCTTCTTTGGATTGATCGTGCTAGCCCTTGCCGCCCTGGTCCTGTTCCAGGTACTCAGGCCATCCTCCCAGCCGATCATTCTGAGCACCTCCACCCCTCTCCCCACCCCTGATGCCACACCCACTCCACACCCCCTGCGGGTATATGTCAGCGGGGCCGTCCAGCATCCCGATGTGTATACCCTCCCCCCGGATAGCATTGTCAAGGATGCGATGCTTGCCGCTGGCGGACCGGCCGACGATGCAGATCTGGACCGTATCAATCTGGCCTCACCAGTGGCCGATGGACAACAGATCTATGTGCCCAGGCAGGGCGAAGGGGGCCTCCCGGTACAACCCCTTTCCGGCCAACGTTCGTCCGATTTCAGGGTGAACATCAACACGGCCGACGCAGCGGCCCTTGAGACGCTGCCAGGCATCGGGCCCGCGCTGGCTCAGCGCATCCTCGATTATCGGCAGGCTCATGGCCCCTTTGTTCGGGTCGAGGACATAATGGAAGTGTCGGGTATTGGTAAG
Source organism: Anaerolineae bacterium (assembly GCA_050123055.1). Classification (GTDB taxonomy): domain Bacteria; phylum Chloroflexota; class Anaerolineae; order JAAYZQ01; family JAAYZQ01; genus JASFHU01. The sequence continues at coordinate 13,735 of JASFHU010000018.1, read as the reverse complement.
GCTACCTTTGAGAAGCTAAGTGACCAAATCACGACGGAATGAATCCAGCTTATAGCTGTTTCTCGTAACATCTGGCAGTTAGGTTGGCGTCGCTCACCGGGCTATGGTATAATGGACATACTTGAGTGGTGCGGCAGTCCACAGCGAGGCTTTCTCGGACAGTGAGGAGGGCTACCAATGGACGAAACCCGGGGCAATATCCTCGTCATTGACGACGAAGTTGGCATGCGCGAGGGCTGCCGGCGGGCGCTTATCCCCTATGGATACCATGTCGATATCGCCGAGCATGGCGTCGAAGGCCTGCAAAAGCTCCGGCAAGGAGCGTATGACCTCGTTCTCCTCGACGCAATGATGCCCGGCATGAGTGGGCTGGAGCTTCTGGAACGGATCCTGGAGCACGATCCCGAGATCGTCTGCGTGATGATCACCGGCTATGCCACCGTTGAACTGGCCGCCCAGGCCATGAAGCAAGGGGCTCAGGACTTTTTGCCCAAGCCGTTTACCGCGGACGAACTGCTGACGGTGGTGCAGCGTGGTCTCGCGCAGCGCCAGCACCGCTTGGATCTGCGGCAGCAACAAGCATCAGAAGAGGAGGCCCTCCAACTCGAGCGAACAAGGCAGGAGATTGCCAAACTCGACGCCATTGAGAGCCGGTTCATGCTCGTCATCGTGCACGAACTGCGCAATCCGGCCGGCGTGATCAAGAACTATCTGCAACTGATGCGCGCCGGCTACGTCGACGAGGACGAGTGGGACGAATACCTGGAAAAGCTGGACCTAAGGGCTGGTCAGCTACTGAACATGCTTGACGATCTCCTGGAACTGGCGCAGTTGAAGCAACTACCAACCCTGTCCAAATTCACGCCGGTTGTGGTGTCAGATATTCTCGCCGGGGTCACCCGCAGGTTTCAGCCAATGGCTGAGACCAAAGGGTTAGATTTCGTTGTGCAGACCCAGGCCAGTCCCACACTATTGGCCCAACCTGCTCACCTGCAATCACTCTGGTCCAACCTGATTGACAACGCCATACGCTATACGGTCAGCGGTCAGATCGAGGTAATGCTGGCAGAAGATAGCGGTGAGCTGCTTACCACGGTCCGTGATACGGGCATTGGTATCTCGACTGAGGAATTGGCACGCATCTTCCAGGAATTCTATCGCACCGAATCGGCGAAAGCGGAGGTCGAATTGGGAACGGGCCTGGGCTTGCCGATTGTGGACCAGATCGTCAAGATCTATCATGGGGCCATCCATGTAGATTCGGTACCAGGTCAGGGCACCACCTTCACAGTCAGGCTGCCGTTGGCAGCACCCGACGCGGCTGTGTGATGGGAACTGGAGTATCATTCAGAATTGTGGGGACAATAGACCTGTCAGGTTTCGGAAAACCTGACAGGTCTGCACCCATACTTTTGAACGATACACTGGGAACTGCTCACTGTTGACAATTTCTGTGAAAAGGGGCATAATAGACTTGTTCTGGCTGGTTTCCAGAACAGCTTGAGATTCCTTCCAAATGGCGAAAAAGTTGCCCTTCATTCATCGCCCGAAGAGCCAATTGGTAAGTTGAGGGGAGGAGAGCAGATGCCAGACATCCGATTGCAAGACTATGTCGACAAAATCAGGGATATGATCCGAGAAGTCCGCCTGGACGAGGCAATAGGTCATAGCCAGCATATTCTGAGGCATTACCCCAAGCATATCGAAACCTACTGTTTGCTGGGCGAAGCCTGCCTGGAAAAAGAGATGTACCGGGATGCCATCGAGTCTTTCCAAAGAGCGCTGAGTGCGGATCCGGAGAGCTTGATCGCCCGGGTAGGGCTGAGCGTCATCTATGACGAGCAAGGCGCACTTCCAGAGGCCATCTGGCAGTTGGAGCGAGCTTTTGAGTTGGCACCTGGCAATGCGGAGGTACGTCAGGAGTTGCAGCGCCTTTACGTCCGGCATGGAGCCGGCGAGCAGTCCCGGCTAAAGCTGACCCGTGGCGCCCTGGGGAGGCTCTACAGTCGCAATGGCCTGTACGAAAGGGCCATAGGCGAGTTCCAAGCTGTCCTGCGCCAGGATCCTGACTTGCCCGATGTCCGGGTCGCTCTGGCGGAGGCACTGTGGCGTGAAGGGAGGCGCTTGGAAGCTGTTGAGGTCTGCCTGGAGATCCTCGAAGCACTGCCCAATAGCCTGAAGGCCAATCTCATCCTTGGCGAGATCTGGACGCAGGGTGGCAACGAGGAGGCGGGTGAGGAGAAACTCGAGGTTGCCCGCTCCCTGGACCCCGAAAACCGGATCGCACAGGAGATGATGGGGAGCGAGTCACCCTTGCCACTCGAGGAGATTCTCATCCCCGAGCTCGAATCTGTAACCGATCGTTTCGAGCCCGTCGGCCCGGCCGAGGTGGCGATGGCGGCGGCCGCTGGGCAACTGCTGGATGAGGAAGCCGAGGAGCTCGCCGAAGAGATACCGCTGGCAGAGACCGCCGAAGCGCTAGCCCCCGAGGAAGAACTGCCGGACTGGCTGAGAGATGTGGGGGTCGCGGTGGAGGACGAACCGGCCCTGGATCTGGAGGCTGACGCGCTTGCCCTCGAGGCCGAACCGGAGGATGAACTCGCCGTGGAGGAGATGCCTGAATGGCTTCAGGAGTTTGTGGGCGAGGAAGCTCCCGCTGCCGCAGAAGAGCTGGCCGAGGAAGCTGAGACGGATCAAGCCCCGGAATGGCTGCCCGAGCCTGAAGAGGCAGAAGATCAAGATGAGGCTGCTCGGCCAGAAGCGGAGGTCCCGGTGGGTGCTGTTGGGCTTGGGGCTGGCTTGGCAGCGGGTGTGATGGTGGCTGCAGGCGTCATGAAAGAGGAAGACGAGGACACGGAAGAGTTTGAGGAGTTGGCAGCCCCGGTGGATGATGAGGTGCCCGATTGGCTTCAGGAACTGGTCGAGCCGGAGGAACCGATTGAGGTTGAGGAAGTTGCGCCCGTGCCTGCTGAGGATCTCTTTGAGCCCGGCATACCGGTGGTTGACGCCGCAGAGGAGGCGCCACTGGAGGGCGAGGTTCCAGCCAGCTTGCAGGCGTTGGTGGCTGCCGGCTTGTTGGACGAGGCAGACCTGGATTCGGCCATGGCAGATATGTCAACCGATGACCTGGAAGCTCAACGAGCTGAGGATGTACCCGACTGGCTCCATGACCTGATCGAAGCGCCTGAGGGGGAGGTGCCGATGGATGAGGCGCTCCCTGCCGAGGAGGTCGTGCTCCCGATCGTCGGGCTGCCGGAGGAAGATGAGCCATTCCCTGCCGAGGAGGTTATGCTCCCCATCGTCGGGCTGCCGGAGGAAGATGAGCCGTTCGTCGAGGAGGTGGTGGATCTGCCGATCGTCGAGCCACCGGTGGCGGAGGTTCCTCCTGTCGAGGAGGTGGTGGATCTACCGGTCGTCGAGGCGCCGGTGGCGGAGGTTCCTCCTGTCGAGGAGGTGGTGGATCTGCCGGTCGTTGAGGCGCCGGTGGCAGAGGTACCTCCCGTCGAGGAAGTGACGGATCTGCCGGTCGTCGAGGAGGTGGTGGATTTGCCGGTCATCGAGGCGCCGGTAGCAGAGGTTCCATCAGTGGCAGAGGTTCCACCAGTGCCAGAGGTCGAGCTGCCGGTCATCGAAGAGCCGGTGGAGGAAGTGCTTCCGCTGGCAGAGGTTGAACTGCCGGTCATCGAAGAAGTGGTGCCAGAGGTTCCGCCGGTGGCAGAGGTCGAGTTGCCGGTCATCGAGGACCTGGTAGCAGAGGTCCCGCCGGTGGAGGAGGTCGAGTTACCGGTCATCGAGGAGCCGGAGGTGGAAGCACCCGCTGTCGAGGAGGCCGCGCCACCGGTCGTCGAGGAGGCCGAGCCGCCAGTCGTCGAGGCGATTGAGTTTTCGGTCATCGAGGAGCCGGAGGTGGAAGCACCTCCCGTCGAGGAGGCCGAGCCGCCAGTCGTCGAGCCAGTCGAGCCGCCGGCGATTGAAGAGCCTGTAGCAGAAGCGCTGCCTGTCGAGGAGGCCGCGCCGCCGGTCCTCGAGGAACTGGTGGAAGAGGCACCGCCGGTCACAGAGATCGCAGAAGGTCCCTCTCGGGTCGATGAACTGGAATCCCAGCTTGGGGCCCGCCCGCGTGACTATGGCGCGCGCCTGGAGCTAGCTCGCCTGCACCGCGACGAGCAGGATTGGAGCGCCGCCCTGGCACAATACGGAAAACTGGTCTCGGCGCGCAAGCTTCTGCCCGAGGTGCGCGGGGATCTCGAGGTGATGGTTGAGCAGGATGTGGCCTCGGCGCAGGTGTACCAGTTGCTGGGTGATATCGACATGCAGCAAGATCAATTGGACAGTGCGCTCGAGATGTACCGGCTGGCACGGCAGTCACTGACAAAACGCTAAATCCAGGGACCAAGGGAGATTACATGGAACGTACACTGGTCATCATCAAACCCGATGCCGTACAACGAGGGCTCATCGGCCCTGTTCTCACCCGTCTTGAGCGCCGGGGGCTGCGGTTCGCTGCCATGAAGCTCATCCAGATCACGCCCGGGCTGGCGGCGCGCCACTATGCTGTTCACCAGGGCAAGCCTTTTTACGATGGCTTGATCGAATTCATCACCAGCGGACCCGTGGTGGTCGCCGTGATCGAAGGGCCGGATGCCATCGACACCGTCCGCAAGACGATGGGGGCCACGAACCCGGCTCAGGCAGAGCCAGGCACCATCCGTGCCGATTTTGGCCTGGAGATTGGCCGCAACCTGGTGCATGGCTCCGACGGGCCTGACACCGCGGCTTACGAGATCCCTCTCTATTTTGCAGAGGAGGATATCCTAAGTTACGAGCGCGCTATCGACACTTGGATCAACGAGTAGACGATCAACGACACGATCGTGCAACACAGGGCCTGACGGTGCTACCCTTGCCGCCAGGCCCTTTGGTTGAGCGTAGGGTAGATCTGCCGCGGTTAACGCACTCGCCGCGCCAGTGAAGGTAGGAGGAAATCAATGCTTGAACGCGCGCAAAAGATCCGGGGGCAACTGGTGCATTGGCGACGGGATCTTCACATGCATCCCGAACTGGGTTTTCAGGAGACCCGTACCTCTGCTAGCGTCGCCGAGGTGCTGGGAGATCTGGGCTATCGAGTCCAGACCGGGGTGGGGCGCACCGGCGTGGTGGGCGAGCGGGGGAATGGGCAGCCTATTCTGGCCATCCGGGCCGACATGGATGCTCTACCCCTCCAGGAGGCCAACGAGGTGCCCTATGCGTCACAAAACCCCGGTGTGATGCACGCCTGCGGACACGATGCCCACACAGCGATTGCCCTGGGTGTGGCCACCTTGTTGTCTCGGGAAAGTTTCCCTGGCACGATACGGTTCCTCTTTCAGCCAGCGGAAGAGGTGGCAGATGAGGAAGGGTACAGCGGCGCTCCGCGGATGGTTGAGGATGGCGCGATGGATGGCGTGGCAGCGGTTATGGCCCTCCATGTTCATGCCGGGTCCCCCGTCGGCGAGATCTCGCTGGCCAGTGGTCCCACCTCAGCCGGCGTGGACACCTTTTGGGCCACGATTTCGGGCCAGGGTGCACACGGAGCCTATCCTCACAAGGGACTGGATCCTGTCCACCTCTCAGCGCACGTGATCCTGGCTTTGCACGGCATCGTCTCCCGCCGGTTGAATCCCTTTGATCCGGCCGTGATCACCGTGGGCGCTATCCATGGCGGGCAGGCGGCCAATGTGATCCCAGAGATGGTTGAGCTGGCGGGCACCATTCGCTACCGGGCTCCAGAGGTGCAGAAGCAGATCCACGCCGAGGTCGAGCGGGCGCTGGCGGTCGCGCGTACGCTGGGCGGGGACTACAGACTCAAGATCCGCCATGGCTCTCCACCGGTGATTAACGACGCGGGCATGGTAGACCTGATTCGGAGGGTTGCTGGCGATCTGTTGGGCAGCGAGAACGTCAAGTCGCCGGAAAAGGGGATGGGGGCGGAGGACTTTTCCGTCCTATCCTCTGTGGCCCCGGGCGCGATGTTCCGCCTCGGGTGCCGCCTCGACGGCGACGAGCGCAAGGGCCACAACCCCACCTTCGATCTGGATGAAGGGTGCCTGCCCATTGGTGTGGCGATCCTGGCCGAATCAGCGTTGCGGTACCTGCGGCAGCATGCCGTATCGACAGAATGACGTATCGTCTCAATAAGAGGGGGCGGGGTATGTGCGGTCGGCAAAGCCGACCGCACATACCCCATCTTCCCCCGGTTTATTGAAAAGATACGAAAAGATATAGAATAACAGAGGAGGGAGCGTGGAATTCTCAGAACTGATCAAGTCGCGATATAGCGTCCGGGCCTACAAGCCCGACCCGGTTAAAGATGACGATCTACAGCAGGTGCTCGATGCAGCCCGCCTGGCTCCCACTGCGGCCAACAGGCAGCCCTTCCAGCTCATTGTGATCGGCTCTCAAGGCCGCGAGGCCGAGTTGCAGCGCATCTACGATCGGGAATGGTTCACCCGGGCGCCGGTGATCATTTGCGCCTGCGCGATCCCGGCCCAGGGTTGGGTCCGTGCTGATGGCAAGGGCTACACCGACGTGGATGTAGCCATCGCCATGGATCACCTGATCCTGGCCGCGACAAACCTGGGTCTGGGCACGTGCTGGATCGCCGACTTTGATCCGGCCGCTGCCCGCGAGGTGCTGGGCCTGCCCGAGGGGGTGGAGCCTATCATCTTCACTCCGCTGGGATACCCGGAAGGTGAACAGCCAGCCAAGGAGCGTAAACCGCTTTCAGCTCTGGTACGCCACGGGCGGTGGTGATTGGGCACTGAGCCCCCGCCTCCCGAAGGCGGGGGTGCTTCTTACCAATAGCCTTCCAGAGTCACCCCCAGACCATCCGCTGTCCGATTGACAAAGGCAAAGTAGGCCGTGATCTGGGCGATGTCCAGGATGGCCCGGTCGTCAAAGCCCGCATCGCGCAGCGCTTGCACGTCTTCGCGGGTGACTTCAGAAGGGGTCAGGGTCAGCTTGGCCACATAGTCGAGCATCGCCCGGTCGGCCGGCAGCAGCGAAGCTTGGGTATAGTCCTCCTGAAGTTGGGCCAGCAGTGCGTCGTCTTTGGTTAACCGGCGGAGAGCCTCTCCGTGGTGGACCATTCAGTAGTGGCAGCCGTTTAGCGCCGACACAACGGTGCCGATCATCTCCCGCTGATAGCGCTCCAGGGGCGAGCGACCAAACATCAGGGTGCGGTGCAGGCTGCGGTGGGCAAGCAGAGAGCGGGGGTTCAGGCTGTGGACCTTCAGGATGTGGGCCACACGACCTGTGTCCCGGTTCGCGGCCTGGAGGTAGGCTTGCTCCACGTCTCCGCTGGCTTCCTGCTCGTCTACGGTGGTGATCCAGGCGGCTTCTGGCACGGTTGGCCTCCTACAAGTACTCGTTCTTCCCAGTTATCTTACCGCATGGCCCTTGGTCCTGTCAAGCCGGGTTACCATCGGCAAGGGCCGCCTTCGGTTGCGGGGACAGGCAGGATCTAGAGCCACAGGACCTCCCGGTCGCTGGGTCCACGCCAGACAGCGGCGTCTTCATCCCAATGCCATCCCGAGGATCCCAGATCCAGGGGCAGACGGGCCCAGCCGGCTGCGATGCGGGCCAGTGTCTCTTCCCAGCTCATCACGCCACTCAGTGCGCCAGCCTTTTCCACGCAACAAGCCCCGGCTCCCGCCGCCACCTTGAGGGCCAGCGAGGGCTCGGTGCCGCGCAATACCGAAGCCAGGAACCCGGCGATGGCAGCATCACCCGTGCCCACCGTGGAAACGACGGCTTTTGGCTGGAAGCTGGGAACCCACAACTGGCGGCCGGTCCAGGTGTCCAGATCTGCTGGTGCGCCGCGTCCCAACTCAGGCAGGGCTGGGGCCGTGCGCAGGAAGGCACCTCGAGTGCCCAGCTTGAGGAGCAGGATCCTGGCGCCCATGGCCAGCGTCTCGTCGGCCAGTGAAAGGATCTCCTCGACGGGCAGCGCTTGCAGCACGTGGGTCGTGCCGACCCGGACGGTCAGCTCCTCGAACCGCTCGCGCCGGAGCATAAAGAACAGCTCCTCGAGGCTGGGTACAAAAAGGTCCACCTGGGGCAAGGTGCGCGCCAGGACGGCCCGCCAGTCGGCCTGGCCACTGGGACCGGCCAGGTCAGGCATGGTCAGGTCCAGGGAGGTGGTGATGCCCATCTCCTTGGCCCGGCGGAACAGCTCGGCCATCTCCTGCCCGCCATCGGCATACATGCGCGTCATCAGTGGTGGGTAGCCAAAGTGCATGAGCCGTGCCCCGGCCAATCGTTCGTAACGAACATCTTCAACCCCAAAGGTGTGGTTGGGGCCGGCGTAATGCAGAAACAAACGATCCACCCCCGGCGGGTCGATGACCAGGGTGTAGGAGCTGGCTTCCCCGGAGACCGTAATCATGCCCTGAGCCAACTCTCGACTGTGGCTGCTCACAATACCCACAATGACCTGGCCCAAGGCGTCGTCCCCGATCTTGCCCATCAGTTCGGTACGGATGCCCAATCGGTGAAGATTGATCCCCACGTTGGATACAGCTCCACCTGTGGAGAGCGTCGCCGGCCCCACCTCGGTCAGCCGTCCGGGGAGCAAGTAGTCTGCGGGGCTCTCACCCGGGCCGGCCTCAAAGTGAGGAATGATATCCAGGCAGAGGTGTCCGGCTACGATTGCTTCGACCATAGGCCCTTTCACGGCTCCTCCAGGAACCATTCGCCCAAGAGGTTACCCACCGTGCCTCAAATCTTAACACGTTTTGGGCCTGTTTCCAAGTGGTGGTCTGTGTCTTGCCCGCGCTGGCTCACACGCCACGGAGAGAGGGCTGTGGTCCGGCCCGGCCTCAACGCCCCGTGGTCGCTGCTACGGCCCACCCTCCACTTCATAGTCCTCGCCCGCCTGGATGGTCAGATCGACCCACACCTCGCGGCCGCCGAAACCATCCACCAGGTCGTGCGCCCGGACGCGAACCCGGCTCACGCCAGGCGGGATCACGATGCCGCTCTGGCTGCGCTCGAAGGGTTGTTCGGCCACGTGGGGGTGGAGGAGCAGCCGGGTGAACGGACTATCCGGGTCGGGCTTGAGCACCTCGCCATCCGGTGTCAGCACGTCCCAGCCATCGGCATAGTCCTCCCAGCCGGTGTCGGGGTGCTGCACGGTGACCCGAAAGGTCCAGGTGCCATCGCCGGCCTTGACCGCACGCACGTACAAGACGTCGGCGTTGCCCCCTCCTGCCGCTGGCGGCAGGGGAGAGGGTGTGCTGGGTGCTTGCTCCGTGGGCTCAGGGGAGGCGGTGGCGGGTGGCGCGGTCGGTGGCGGTGGGGTGGGCAAGGTTGTGGCCGTGTCCTCCGCCGGCAGGGGTGATGGGCTGGCAGGTGGTGCGGTCGGCGGCGGTGGGGAGGGTACGGCTGTGACCATGTCCTCCTCCGGCGTAGGTGACAGGCTGGCGGGTATGGCCGTCGTCGTCGGATCTGAGGGTGAGGCTGCAGCCCCCAGGCTGGCGGTCGGGCTGGATGCCTGCCCGCAGGCGCTGAGGACAAACAGGCTGGCAACCAGAATTAGGGACCAGAATGGCAGGCGTGCAACGATCTGTCTGCTCAGTTCCAGGCTGATTTTAGGGCGATCTGGCATCTCTACACCTCCATCAATCTTGCTCGTACTAGCGGCTGTCTGGGTAGAAATCCTCCCAGGCGCTGGGAAAGGCCGGAATATCGGGCACGGCACGCAGCATCTGCCCCTCCAGCGGCCCATCCAGGGCTAGGCCCTGCTCCATCCGCCAGGTGCTGCCCGTCTCCCGGTCGCGAACCGTACCATCTTCTTGCTCAAAGGTCAGGTCCTGGTCGTCCACCTGGCGCAGATAGGTATAAACACCTCGCGTGTCCGGGTTCACGTAGACCAGGGCTGTCACGCAAAGCACTCCCGCAGTTAGGCGATGCCGACTCAGCCCGGGCGAGGAACTGCGCCCAACTGAACGAGTCCGCGCACCACCTGCCCGGATGCGCCTCTCAGCAGCTTCTCCACGCGGATGGCGGCTGCAGCCTGCATGCCGGCGATAGAGTAGGTGGGGTACACGTGAAGGGCGTCGGAGAGGTCGCCCACCTTGATACCCCGATCCAGTGCCACGATCCACTCGTGGATCATTTCCCCTGCCCGAGCGGCGACGATGGTCGCCCCCAGGAGAGTGCCGTTCTTGCGGTGGACCAGCTTGATAAAGCCGGCCGATTCTCCCTCGGCCACTGCCCGGTCGACCCTGGCCATCGGCCAATGGCAGATCATGACGTCGTCGCCGTAGCGCTCGCGGGCCTGCTCTTCGCCCAGTCCGGCGTGGGCTACCTCTGGATCGGTAAAGGTGGTCCAGGGCACCAGGTCGGTCACCCCTTTGGTCGTGCCTGGCAAGAGGGCGTTGCGCACGGCCATAACCGCCTGCCAGCCAGCATAGTGGGTGAACTGGTGGCTGCCGGTGCAGTCGCCGGCAGCATAGATATGCCGCTGGCTGGTGCGCAGATCGTCCTCTATCCGGATGCCCTGGGCATCATAGTCGACGCCGGCCTTTTCCAGATCCAGGCCGTCCACGTTGGGGCTGCGCCCGGCGGCGATGAGTAGCGCGTCGCCTACCAGCCCGCTGCTCCCCGCACCGACGTGGATCTGGCTGTCGCCAGCCCTATCTTGCCAGACCAGCTCGGCCCTGGCATTGTGTACGATCTGGATGCCTTCCCCAGTCAAGACCTCCTCTAAAGCGCGCGATGCCTCCGGCTCGTCGCGGGGTAAGAGGCGGTCGCGGCTGGCGATCAGGGTCACCTCGGACCCCAAGCGCCGAAATGCCTGGGCCATCTCGCTACCGACGGGACCCGCGCCGACCACCAGTAGGTGCTGGGGCAGGGTCTCCAGCTCCCAGATGTTCTCGTAGGTCAGATAGTCCACCTTGGCCAGTCCCTGGATGGGGGGGATGTAGGGGTGGGCGCCGGTGGCGAGCAACACGTAACGGGCCGTCAGCCTGGCCTCGCCGGTGGCCAGGGTATGGGCATCGAGAAACTTGGCCTTGCCCAGGTAAACGTCGATCCCGTTGGCGCGCAGCGCCTCGGGCGATTCATCTTCATAGATCTCGCCAATGACCGACCGTACCTGATCCATCACTGCTTTCAGGTCCACGGCTGGCTCGATGGAGGACAGTCCGTAGCGGCCGGCGGTGCGCATGGTGTGGGCCACCTTGGCCGCCTTGCGCAGTGCCTTGCTGGGCACGCAGCCGGTCCAGGTGCAGTCGCCGCCGATCCGATGCTTCTCCACGATGGCGACCCGGGCCCCAAATTGGACGGCAACGGCGGCCGCCGAGAGGCCGGCCGAACCGCCTCCGATGATGACCAGGTCGTACGCTTCACTCATGATGATTCCCTCGATCCAATTGCTCCAATCTCGCCAACAGGTCTGCCGCGGGCGGCCGGTCCGTAGGGTCGTGACTGCGATAGGCCAGCCGCACGATGCCCTCTGTATCCACGACAAAGTCGGCGCCCAATTGCGCCGAGTCGCCCTGGATGCCGCGCCACTTGCGGCCCGAGGTCAACAATCGGGCGTAGTGCCAGATCGTGCGCAGGTTCCACGATCTCCGCAGAGATCGCTCCAATTCGTAGGCGCGGTAGACCGTTCGCTCCGGGTCGAGCAACAGACGAAACGGACTACACGTCTCTTTCAGCCAGGCCTGGGCGCCCGGCAGGCTGCCAAAGGAAACGATCAGCACCTCCACGTTCAGTCGCTGGATCTCTTCCAGGTGTTGGCACAACTGTGCCACGTGCTCGCGGCAGGGCAGTCAGCCCAGGTGCCGCAAAAAGACCAGGAGCACGTTGCGTCCACTATTCAAAACATCGTTCAAAGAGACGCGCTGGCCTTCTACTGTCTGCAATTCAAAGTCCGGGGCCATGTCGCCTGATTGGATCAATCTGTCCCTCCTGACTCTCTTTCAGGTCCATTATTCAGGGAACCCGTTCCCCTGTCGGTAAGGGGGCGCACCCTGGCTCTGTTTCCGGCCTGGGCTTTTCCCTCGGGTCTTCCCACGCTTCCTAGACGACGTGATGGGGCTGTCTCTTACGTCCAGCTTTGTCGGGGGCATCGCCTCTCTCCTGCCTGCTGACCATCGGCCAGGCACTTGAGCGGGTTATTGACTTGGCGCAAGAGCGTGATATAATGGAATTGCCGGAGCAGGCAAGAAAGTCGTCTTGGCTGCCAGGCAAGGAAAGGAGATTCCCCATGACGAAAACAGCCATCGTCTGTACCGGCCCTGAGCCCAGGCATCTGTTTCCGACCTTTATCATAGGCTCGGCCGCAGCGGCCATGGGCGACCAGGTGATCCTCTTTTTCACGCCAGCGGCAGCGCCGGCCCTGGTGAAGGGTTACCTGGAAGAGATCAAGGCCCGAGGCATGCCCGACATGGCGGATCTGGTCCAGAGCTTTCAGGACCTCGGCGGGCGGATGCTGGTCTGCGACCTGTGCGTGGAAGCCACAGATGTGCAGGCGGAGGATCTGCGCGACGGGGCCGATGTCGTCGGTGTGACCACGTTCCTGGCAGATACCCAGGACGCCACCCGGAGCTTTTCATTTTAGGTACCTGTCCATCTGAATCGAGCATTCTTCCTCACATGGTGCAAAGTAGGGTCCGTGAGAGGTCTGGCAGTATTGTCCTCGACTTTAGCTATGCATACCACCCCTTCTGTCATTACAATCCCAGGTGGGTTTGCCCGCTGGCACCGCCCCAGAACCGGCTGGACTTTGCTATACCGGTGGGAGAGATGGCATCACAGATTCCGGTAATGGGCGCTACTGAGTTTTGAGGCGTTGACGCGTACAATACTCTGAGAATACAATCCTGCAAGATCGTTCGTAGGGAGTGATCTGATGCCCATCCACGATATCTCACTGCCCATCTCCGAATCGCTCGTCGTCTGGCCGGGCGATCCTGCTATCCAGATCACGCAACCTTCCCACCTGGACAGGGGCGACGAGGCAACGGTAAGCCGCCTGGACATGGGCGCCCACACCGGCACCCACGTCGACGCGCCGGCTCACTTTGTTCCGGGTGGCACCGGGATCGACGGCCTGGACCTGGACCTGCTGGTGGGACCGGCGCTGGTCGTTCACGCCCTCGAGTTTGATGCCCTTTCGGCCGCCGTGCTGGAGGGGCTTTCCATCCCGGCCGGGACGAAACGGGTGCTCTTTCGCACCCGCAACTCGGAGCGATGGGCCCGCGGCGAGACAGAGTTCTGGACGGACTATGTCGGGGTCACGGACGATGGCGCGCGATGGCTCGTCGCGCGGGGCGTCCGGTTGGTGGGCATAGATCACCTGTCGGTTGCGCCCTTTGACGAGTTGGTGCCCCCACACCGCACCCTGCTTGGCGCCGGTCTCATCATCGTCGAGGGGTTGGATCTGGGCAACGTGGCCCCGGGGAGCTACCAGTTGGTCTGCCTCCCGCTGAAAATTGTCGGCGGCGATGGCGCGCCCGCTCGGACGATTTTGATCGAACCGTGAACAGCGATCTGTGATGGTATTTCAGACAGAGAAGGGACTCGTCGTCCCGGCCGTGACCGCTGAGCAGATGCGAGAGATCGATCGCATTGCCATGGAAGACTTTTCCTTGGGCATCCTGCAGATGATGGAAAACGCCGGCCGGAACCTGGCCCAGAATGTGATGGACATGCTGGGCGCAGACGAGCCAGGTCGAGAGAGTGAGAT
>JASFHU010000017.1:0-16387 GCA_050123055.1 Anaerolineae bacterium | reverse complement strand
CACTTCACCCCGACCTTACGTCGATCTCGGTACAAGCCCCCTGATTGTGACACCTACGACATCAAGCCCTTACCCGTCGTGCAAAACTGACAACTGGACGATAGAGGAGTAGCATGACATGAGGTGGCAAAAGCGAACGCGCACCCTGAGCACCATGGGGCTGATCCTGCTGGTCGGCATGCTCACCAACCCGATGCCCGGTTTCGGGACGCACAGCCTGTCCCCGGCGGATGGTCGGCGCCCGATCAACGTTCCAACGAAAGGACCCGTTGATGCCCCGCTGGCAGTCGCCCTTGTTCCCCCGGTCTCGACGGAACAGAGCGCGAAGCAGCCGGCCTACGGCGGCTGTGGGGGGATCAACGCCCCTGTGGTCAGCGCCGCCTACGAACAGGAACTCATCGAGCGGGTCAATGCTATCCGTGACACCCACGGACTCTCCCCGCTCAAGTGGGTCCCGGAACTCAACAATTCCGCACGCTACCACGCCACCGACCTGGGACAGGACAACTACTTTGACCACGATTCCTACGATCGCCAGGGGGGCAGTCTCGTCTATGTCTGTGAGTGGTCCTCGCGGATCCAGTCCTACTACTCCAACTGGTTGAGCATGGGTGAGAATATCGCCGCCGGCTATGGAACACCCGAGAGCGTGATGAATGCCTGGATGGACAGTCCCGGTCACAGGAGTAACATCCTGGGCGGAAGTTATTGGGAGATTGGCACCGGCTTTTACCAGGGCAGTGGCGACTACTCTCGTTATTGGGTACAGAATTTCGGCCGGCGCTGGGACATCTATCCCCTGGTCATCAACCGCGAAGCGGCGACGACCGACTCGCCAGATGTGTCCCTCTACATGTATGGAGACTGGGATGAGGTACGCCTGCGCAACGATGACGGCTCCTCGACAGGCTGGCAACCCTTCCAAGGGACCATGAACTGGCGCTTGCACTGGAGCGAGGGGGAGCGCACCGTGTGGGCCGAGATGCGCGCCGGGAGCAGCACCGTGGTCAGCAGCGATACGATCTACCTGACCACGGGATCTCCCAGCCTGGGCGACCTTCCCGATTCCCTCGGGTTCACCTATAGCATGGACGAGGGACGGCTCGTGCCGCCCTCCTATGAGCTGAGGCCTCGAAACGTGGGCAGCGACGACGCACTTTCCTGGGCCACATCGGCCGACGGGACCTGGTTCACCTTGGATCCCGTCGATGGCACTACGCCTGGCTCCTTCTCGATCACGCCGACGACGTTTGACACCGGCAACCCGGGCACCTATAGCGGATCAGCCACCGTGACTGTCCTGGAGCCGGCCGGGACCGAGGGCTCACCACATCAGATCGACCTCAGCCTCCAGGTCATCGAAGGCCCATTCTTCTACAGCTATCTGCCCCTGATCTCGCGCTGATTCCCGGCAGACATCAAGAGCCAGCGCGTACTTGCCTCACCACATCCATATAACGCCGCACCCGTTCGACGTCCACCGGATTCTCGGCCACCCCATCCACTTTCAGACTGCTGCCTACAATGGCTCCATCGGCGTACTGCAAAAAGTCGGCGATGGTTTCCGCCGCCGTGCCACTGCCCATCAAGATCGGCCGCGTCGCGAACTCTTTCGCCTGGCGCACCTTCTCCAGCGGCGGCGCGGCGCCCGTCATCCGCCCGGATACGATCAGGGCATCGGCCCGGTAGAATTCGGTCCACTCGATGTGCGTCTCCAGGTCGATCCCGGGAAAGGGCACCGAGTGCTTTTTATCCACGTCCGCGAACAGCTTGAGATGCTCGGCACCAAGTTCTTTGCGCCGGCGGAGCAACTCCGCTGCGCTACCCTGGTCCAGCTCGCCCGTGTCCCATAGCCGCGCCCCGGTGTGGATGCAGACGCGGATAAAGCTCAAGCCCGCAGCCACCGCGATGGACAGTTCGGCCTGCCAACCATTGTGGATCACATTGACGCCTACCGGCACCTCCGCCAGTTCGGCGATCTTGGCCGCGGCCACAGCCTGGGCAGTCACCGCCTCTATCTGGACATCTGTGCCCACGTAGAAGGGCAGGTCCCACATATTCTCCACGATGAGGCCGTCCACGCCCCCCTCCAACAGGGCCTCGGCATCCCGTTGGGCCTGCCCCAGGATGGCGTCCATGCCATAGCCCGAATAGCCCGGCGCGCCTGGCAGCGGCCAGAGGTGCACCATGCCGACGATGGGCTTTTCCACACCAAACAGATCGACTAGCGAGCCCAAGCGAAGGTCGTCCATCCGTTTCTTCCACGCTACTTCCACCACCGTTTTCCCTCCTCTTCTGGTTTGGTTGCCAACATTTCCACAAAATCTCTCGCCTGCCGGATGGCGGCCAAGTGTTCCCGTTGCTCGGGCCCCGTCGCCTGTGCATCTAGCAGATCCACCACCTCCCGCGCCCGGGGCATGGAGGTTCCGGCGCCCGTCCGGGTCGCAGCCAGCGCGCCCATCACATTGGCCAATACGGCCGAACCGTGCCAATCCAATCCCCGCAGGAACCCGGCAATGGCACCGGCGGCGAAATAGTCGCCCGCCCCTGTCGTGTCATGGGCTTCAATGGAGAATCCGGGTACCCAGAGGGTCTCCGTGCCACGGCAAACCAGGCATCCCGCCTCGCCCAGCTTCAGGGCTACCGCTCCCACACCCAAAGCCAGCAACCACTCGGCACACTCTTTGGGCGCAGTCAGACCTGCCAGCCGCTGCGCCTCGGGCAGATTCGGCAGAAGAACGTCGATCACGGGCAGCAGGGCGCGCATCTCCTCCAGCGCTGCCTGGGGAACCGACATCCCCGGATCCAGGGTCACGATTAGATCGTGGCGGGTAGCCATCTCTAGGGCCAGCAACGCCGCACTACGCTGGGGGTCAGACAAAAGTGCGTATCCTGACAGGTGGAGCAGCCTGGAAGCTCGAATCTCCTCCTCGCGGACCTGGTTCGGGTCGGTCCACACATTGGCCCCCCGGTTGCCCAGCATGGTTCGCTCGCCGTCGGGCGTGACGACGATGTACATCAACCCCGTCGGCGCGGCTGGGTCGCGCTGCAGGCCGGTGGGCGACACTCCGGCCTCAGCCAGGTGTTCGAGCGCTCTTGAGGCCAGAGGATCGGGTCCCAATCGCGAGATCAGGCCGACCTCGAGCCCCATCCAGGCCAGGGCCCGTGCCGTGTTGGCGGCCGAGCCGCCACAGTGGAATTCCGTCGAGGAGGCCAGAGCATCCTGGCCCTTGGCAGGATAGGAGGGGAAATGGGCAATGATATCGACGTTTATGTCGCCTAGCGCGACCACCTCTGGCATAGACCCTCTGGACACGCTACTCTGTCAGCACTCTTCCGGCGTCAAGCAGGGGCGCCGGGCGTGAAAGCTCAGGTAGGCAAAGGGTCCGCCCGCGCTGCGAAACTTTCGCGCAGTTCCCTTGGGGATGAAGAAAAAGTCACCCTCGGTCAGAAGCTGTTGCTGACCATCCACCTGTAAGAATCCCTCCCCCTCCAACACCACGCCGGCCACGTCCACCTGGGCATTGATGTGCAACGGTACACCTTCCCCTTTGTCGAAGCGCAGGAAATTGCTATCCAGGTCTGGGCTTTGCAGAGAGAAGACGGGCCCCTGGGCTCCCTCGGCCATGTCGATGTCGAACAGGTTGATCACCTTTGGCTCCATGCCATCCCTCCAGGACTGTTGTGGATCTTGGGCACGGGCACCAGTCTAGCACAAAGCCATCCGGCTGTCAATTGGGCTTCAAGTTTGAAGCCATGCTTTGACAACCCCCTTGGGATATGCTATATTCGAAACCAACCCAGCCCCGACCGGGAAAAGAAAGGAACGGCGATGGTCGACGCTCTAAAGGTTACCTGGCAAAGCGTGAAGGACCTGTGGGATGAATTTGTTATCCTCATCATGCTCAACGTGGTTTGGAGCCTGTCGATCTTACTGGCACTTGCTCCCCAGCTCCTCTTGGGGAGTGCGAACCTGGGGCTGGCCCTGGGCCTGAGCCTGCTGCTGTCCATCCCCATTCCCATTGTCAGCGGGGCTTTGTGCTTTGTCACCAACCAGGTCGCCCACGAGAGAGCGGTCGGTTGGGATACCTTTGTCTCCGGGCTGCGCCTTTACTGGCGCAAGAGCCTGGCGGTGGCTCTCATCAACCTGGTGGTCCTGATCCTGATCGTGGCCAACCTTCAATTCTACGCCGTTTATCTCGAGGGCACCTGGACCAACTTTGCCGTGGCTGCCTGGATCCTCCTGGGCATCTACTGGTACATCGCCCAGATATACTGGTTCCCCATGATCCTCGAGCTCGAGAGCGAAAAGGTGCTCCTGGCCCTGCGCAACGCGCTATCGCTGGTTCTCGTCTCGCCCGGTTTCTCGATCGTGCTGGCCATCATTCTGCTCATCATCACCATCCTATGTATCGGCCTGACCATTCCTCTGCCGCTGTTCATGGCCGTCCTGCTGCTGCTGATCATCAATCGTGCCACCATCAACCGCATCACCGTCATCCGCGAGAAACACGAGGCCCGGTCAGAAGAGGAATAAAAAGAGACCCAGGAACGATCCTGGGTCCCTTGCGAAACAGTGCCCCCGAGAGGATTTGAACCTCCACGCCCTTGCGGGCACAGGTCCTCAACCTGCCGCGTATGCCAGTTCCGCCACGGGGGCGCGCAGGGGCTATTATACCCGCATTTGGCTGCGTTGTCAATTTGCCGAAAATCTTAAGCGGTTGGTGCGCCTCAATCCCCACACCTGCAAGCGATGCCCTGCCCCAAGCCCTTGGCCCAACAACGCCCACCCGAGATGCAGGCAGCCTCGGTAACCTCACCACGCTGCAGGCGCTTGGGCAGGTCCGGCTCGCGGATCAGAGGCCGGCACAGGGAGAGCATATCCGCGTCGCCCGCCGCCAGCACCTCGTCCATCACGGCCCGGCTGCGCAACCCGCCGACCAGGATCACCGGCAGGTCGGTGACCGCCTTGGCCCGGCGGGCCAGCGGGCGAAAGTAGGCCTCTGGCGCCTTGGTGCCCACCGCCAGGAGGATGTTCAAGTCGGAGCCGCCGCTGTAGCCGCCGCTGACCTCCACCGCATCCAGTCCCAGGCCGGCCAGGCGGGCCACGATCCGCGCCCCATCGTCGGGCGTCAGCCCATCGGGCACCTGTTCCAGGTTGTCCATCATGCCCAGCTTGATAAAGAGCGGATAATCCGGTCCCACCTGACCCCGCACAGCCTCGCAGACGGCGGCCAGGAAACGGAGCCTGCCGTCAAAATCACCGCCCCAGGCATCGGTGCGACGGTTGCTGTGAGGTGACAGAAACTGGCCGATCAGGTAGCCGTGGGCACCGTGGAGTTGGACGGCGTCAAAGCCCGCCGTCTTGGCGCGGCGGGCCGCCTGGGCAAAGGCATCCACCGTCTCTACGATCTCGGCCGGCGTCATCTCGCGGGGTGCGCTGCCCGACCCGACGGGCACCGCAGAAGGGGCCACCATCTGGGGGGTGCACTCCTCGTCGCACTGGCGCCCGCCGTGGTTGATCTGCATCGCGATGCGCCCGCCAGCCGCGTGGGCGGCGTCGGCCAGGGTCTTGAGGCCCGGGAGCATCTGATCGCAGTGCGCGCTGAGCATCTCTGGATGGGCTTTGCCTTCGGGAGCGACGTAGGCGTGGCCGGTGATGATCAAGCCCACGCCGCCACGAGCCAGCGCCCGGTAGAGATCGGCCAGCGCTGGCAGCGCTCGACCGACCGGATCGGACGCCATCTGCTCGGCCGTGGCCGACCGGACCAGCCGGTTCCTCAGCTCCAGATTCCCGATGTTGACAGGGGAGAACAGGTCGGGGCGTTCAACAGACAATGTATCTTTCCTCCATTGCAAAGATAGTACGCTCCCCCCCGCCAGCCTACTGTCAGGCGCGAGAGGGCACGGGCTTCTAGTTCAGATTATCCAGCCCCACCCACGAGGAGGAATACGACCATGGCCACCAGACCCAGGAGCAGGAGACCCAACAGCAGGATCATGGCCGCAAAGAGGCCTCCCTGGCGGGAGAACTCGCGCTCCTCCTCGATCGGTTCTAGCGAGGGGTAGACGCGGGCCTGCACTTCGGTCGGCACGGATTCGGCGGGAAGCTCTTGCAGCCAGTCGGGCAGATCGGCATCGGCCAGTTCCACAGACTCGTCCGGCTCCGTCAAGCCCACCTCTGCGTCTCCCAGCGGAGTGGCCGGCACAGCGGCCTCGGCCGTCACCCAGAAATCATCGCCGGCCAGGGCCAGTTGTCGCAGGTTCAGGGCGATGCCGCCCAGGTTCTGGCCACAGCGGTTGCAATAGTCGCCACCCGGCACCACCTGGTGACAACGGGGGCATAGAACATCGTCCTGCCCTCGCAACAGAGTGCCGCAACTGCGACAAAAGTAGCCGCTCTCCTCCGCTCCGCACTCGGGGCAGAATTCGCCCTCAGGCTCCACCTCGATCTGTGTCTCCGGATCCATGATCATTCCTTCCAACAGCAGAATCCTACCCATTGTACCTCAGGACGGGCAAAAGAACAAACGGAACCTGGTATTGAGTTCGGCCGCTGGCGCCACGTCCTGTGGCTGGCCCTAGGCTGATCATCATTCAGCTACCGCCCTGTGCTGCTGCGGACCGCAGCGGCGCGAACGACAGGCGATGGGTGGGGCTGGGGCCCAACGCAGCAAGGGCAGCCCGGTGCTGGGCGGTGCCATACCCCTTGTGCCGGCCAAAACCGTACCCGGGGTACTGGGCGTCGAGCTCGACCATCATCCGGTCGCGGCTCACCTTGGCAACGATGGACGCAGCGGCGATGGATAGGATGCGGGCATCCCCCTTGGGCATGCTTGTCTGGGGTAGCGCTACCTCGGGCAGGCGCAGGTAGTCGACGAGCAGATAATCTGCCGGGGGGGACAGTGCCTGAAGGGCCAGGTGCATGGCCTTGCGAGTGGCGGGCACGATGCCCAGTTCGTCGATCCCGGCCGGCGCCACAGCGCCCACGCCCCAGGCCAGGGCGTGCTGCTGGATCGTCGCCAGGAATACCTCCCGCTGGGCTGGCGTGAGCTGCTTGGAATCCCGGATACCGAGGAGATTACGGGCCAGTGCCGGATCGCCGGGCGGCAAGATCACGGCGGCGGCCACCACCGGCCCGGCCCAGGCTCCGCGGCCGGCCTCGTCCAGGCCGGCCACGCAACGGTAGCCTCCAGCCCACAGGCGCTGCTCGTGGTCCAGACCCGGCCGCGAACCATCCCTAACCATCTCTGATACCGCTCCAACAATGCCCAGACAAGTCTGAGACTCCGGACCAGGCTTGGTCCGCAGAATCCCCAACTTGATGACTACCCCGGGCGCATCCTGGCTCTATCGGGTGGGGGCTCCGCACCCAGGGCACGACCCCCTCCAGAAACACAACAAGGGCCGTGTGATGGCTCCGAGTTCAGGACTCAGTCCCATCACACGCCCCTCATTATCAACCGGTGCGAGTTGCTAGTTTCGCCGGAACCGCTTTTCCTTCAAACGTGCCGACTTGCCCTGGCGGCCGCGCAGATAGTAGAGCTTGGCCCGGCGCACGTGGGCGTGGCGGAGCACCTCGATCTTTTCGACGCGTGGTGAGTGGAGGGGAAAGGTTCGCTCGACGCCGATGCCGTGCGAGGCGATGCGCCGCACGGTGAAACTGGCCTTGGCGCCGGCGCCCTTGCGCACGCGCATGATGGTGCCGCGCACCAACTGGATCCGCTCCCGGTCGCCCTCGACAATGCGGTAATGAACCTGCACGTCGTCACCCACCCGGAGAGACGGCAGATCAGATTTCAGGCCGATGTCACTCTTTTCCTGCTGTACTTCTACTGATCGTAAGAGATCGTTGCTCATGATCACTTCATCCTTCTCTATATATCGCAAGCGCGCATTATACCATAGCCGCTTGTGGTTGCCAAATTCAGGACCGATCCTGGCCCTGGCTGCCAGGTCCTTCAGGCTGAGATCCCAGGAGGGATTGGCCGGACCTTGGAAAGTCGGCCAGAGCCCTGTTTTTGACTATTTCTGGTATTTTCCAGCGATAACATGCTCTAAGGAGACCCTGTCTGGCGATGTCAGGTTCCGTCTGTTGAACGTAGGGTAGCCGTCATGTGTCCATCCAGCAATACCGCCAGGGATATGGTATCATACCGCCAGACGTGGAAAGGCATGGCCCATGGCGGGCGAGCAACCTTTGGCCAGGAGCTGCAATCGGGTGGCTTTCTCAAGCCAGAGGATAACATGGGCCATGCGGACAATCGGTATCTCTTCTCCTCCTTTTGACTGAGAGCCAAGGGTTCGGGGCCACCCTTGGCTCTCTAATTTTGTGCGGCTTGGACTTGTGAGGGCTGGATTTCTATGCTAGAATGCGGTGACTTGGTCTGAGCTGGGCTATGCGACGCGGGCGCGCGAGGAAAAAGCGGGTGGAGGCGTGTGAGGTCACAGGCAGAACCGTTTATCAGGACAGCCAGTGGGGCGCTGGCGGGGGGAAGCTTTCCCGGCCGAGTGCCCTCTTTTTCTGCTGGGACAGGCCAACCTGCCACGGCAGGCTGGCCCACAGGGAGGGTGACACCATGGCAAGCTGGAGGTTGCCAGGCTTGGTCGACGTGCACGTCCATCTGCGTGAGCCGGGGGGAGAACATAAGGAGGGGTTTTCCAGCGGCAGTGCCGCCGCGCTGGCCGGCGGCGTGACGATGGTCCTGGACATGCCCAATACCTATCCTCCCATCGTGAACGCCCAGGCCCTGGACCTCAAGTTCAGGCTGGCACGACGGGAAGCGCTGTGTGACGTAGGCTTTTTCGTCGGTGCATCCGAAACCAACGCCCGACAGGCCGCTGACCTGGCCGGCCAGGCCGCCGGGCTCAAGATCTACTTGGATCAGACCTACGGTCCCCTGCGCATGCGCAATCTGACCGCGCTGCTGGCACATTTTGAGACCTGGCCCGACAGCCGGCCTATCGCCGTCCACGCCGAGGGGCTGTCGGCGGCCATGGCCATCGGCCTGGCGCGCTGTTTTGGCCAACGGCTGCACCTGTGCCACGTCAGCCGCGCTGACGAGATCGGCCTGATCCGCGCGGCCAAGGAATCGGGGGCTGCCCTCACCTGCGAGGTCGCGCCCCATCACCTCTTTCTCACCGAGGCTGACGCCCAGCGCCTGGGCCCCTATGGATCGATGATGCCCCCGCTGGGCACCGAGGCCGACGTGGCGGCGCTGTGGGCCAACCTGGAGATCGTGGACTGCATCGCCACCGACCACGCCCCCCACACGCAGGCCGAAAAGGAGGGCCCGTCGCCGCCCCCTGGCGTGCCCGGCCTGGAGACGATGCTCCCCCTCCTGCTGACCGCCGTGGCCGAAGGCAGGCTGACACGAGACCGGCTGGTGGAGCTCACCCACGAGGCGCCCAGGCGCATTTACGATCTCCCGGCCCAGCCCGAAACTTACGTCGACGTAGATCCCGATGCGCGCCACACTCTGAGCCACACGAGCCAGCACACCAGGTGTGGCTGGACCCCGTTCGAGGGCGCCAGCGTCCAGGGACGGGTCCGCCGGGTGGTCCTTCGCGGGCGGACGGCCTGCCAGGATGGCGAAATACGGGTAGAGCCCGGTTTCGGCCGGGTCGTGGCGCCCGCGGCAACCAAGGAGTGAGCCATGCCCCTGATGCGAGATTTTTTTCTGACCCTTTCCCGCAGCCAGCGGCTGCGAGCGATGATGGTGCAATTCGGTCTGGCGCGCAGAATGGCCCGCCGCTTCGTGGCTGGCGAGACGCTCGAGGAGGCCATCGCCGCGGCGCAGGCGCTCAACGGGCAGGGACTGTTGGCCACACTGGCCTACCTGGGCGAGAATGTTACCAGCGAAACCGAGGCCCGCGACGCCACAAACGAGATCCTGAACCTGCTAGCGGCCATCAATGACAGCGGCATCCAGTCGGGTGTGTCGGTCAAGCTCACACAACTCGGCTTGGATCTCCACCCGGTGCTGGCCATGGACAATCTGCAGCAGCTCGCGACCCGCGCGGCCGAGGTCGGTCGGTTTGTGCGCATCGACATGGAAAGTTACGACTATATCCAACCCACCCTGGATCTGTTCGAAGGACTGTGGGACCGGTACAGGAACGTCGGCGTCGTCATCCAGAGCTACCTGTACCGCAGCGCGGATGACGTGGACCGGCTGGTACGCATGGGCGCATCGGTCCGCCTGGTGAAGGGGGCCTACGACGAGCCCCCAGAGGTTGCCTATGCCGACAAGGCCGACGCCGACGCCAGCTTTGTCCGGCTGATGGAGCAGCTCTTTGGCGACCAGGCGCGTGCCAACGGCCTGTTCCCGGCCATCGCTACCCACGACACCCAGCTCATCGATTGGGCCCTGGATCACACTCGGCGCCAGGGCATCGCCAAGGAGCAATTTGAGTTCCAGATGCTCTATGGCATCCGTACCAGTCTGCAGCGGGGATTGGCGGCGGATGGGTACCGGGTGCGGGCCTACGTGCCCTATGGCGAGCAATGGTATCCCTACCTGATGCGGCGACTGGCCGAGCGCCCGGCCAACCTCCTTTTCTTGATGCGCAACCTACTGAGGAGTTGATCGGGTACGCCGAGCTAGAAGCTTGGGCTGGGGGTGTAGTGGTCGCCCTTCTCGGCGTCTGGGACGTCGTTCGCCGCGACCTGTTATGAGCTGGCACTCACACAGCGCGGTACCTTCTCGCCCAGTGGCGGGCTAGCGTCCACTGGGCGGTTTCCACATCCCGGCACAGTTCCCAGCTCTCGAAACCCCCTGTCTGGACCAGGTAACAGTGCACTTGGCGGTCCCCCCGCGTAACGGTGCCCTCCCGACCCCACGATGTGACCTCGTAGCGACGACCCCGCCAGGCAAAAGCCAGTGGTCTGGCCGTCCCATCCCGTCGTACCTGCACTTCGACGCTCACTGGCTCGTTAACCAACTCGAACATCATCCACTCCGTTCCTGCAGATAGGTCAGAAGCAGCCGAAAAGCCGCCTCCACCGATTGCTCCTTGTTAGCCAGCCGGTCTCCCTGCCATACGTGGCGCTCGCAGAGCCCGGCGTCCCGAGCCGCCAGGGCGACATAGGTCAGTCCCACCTGTTTGCCGGGCATGCCACCGGTCGGCCCGGCAATGCCCGTGATCGAAACGCCCACGTCGGCCCCCAACCGCTGGCGCACCCCCCGGGCCATCTCCAGTGCCGTCTCTTCGCTGACGGCACCATAAGCCAGCAGCGTCTCGTGCTTTACGCCGAGCAAGATCTCCTTCGCCTCGTAGGCGTAGGCAACAAATCCTCCTAGATAGTAGGCCGAACTGCCCGATACGTTGGTGATGCGGTGAGCCATCAGGCCGCCGGTGCACGACTCGGCGGTGACCAGGCTCAAGCCCTGTCCGTGGAGCAGGGCGCCAACTGCTTTCTCCACAGTCACTGATCCCTCCCAATCCCGGATTATAGCATCAATATTCCGGGCAGCCAACTATTCCTCAGCAGGTAATCTGTGGACCCTTTCAGATAGACAGCCCTTTGCTTTCGTGGTATAATGGCGCGCGCTGCCCTGCGGATGAGTATTGGCCAGAGCCTTCGGCAGGAGACGCGGCGCGCAGCGGGAGGGGCGAAATAGCAGATGAAACAAACCGGCATGCTCTCCTTCGTGATCCCATTGCTGAACGAAGAAGGCTCGTTGGGGGCGCTTTACGAGGCAGTTGCGCAGGTTGTAGCCGCGCTGCCTTATGAGTTTGAGATCATTTTCATCGACGACGGCAGTACCGATGGGTCTCCCACCGTCCTGCAGGATCTGTACCAGCAGGACCCCAAGCACGTACGAGTGATCCAGTTCCGCCGCAACTTTGGCAAGACGGCGGCCATGACAGCCGGCTTTGCCCGAGCGCGCGGCGAGATTATCATTACCCTCGACGCCGACCTCCAGGATGACCCCGGCGAACTGCCCACGCTGCTGGCCAAACTCGACGAGGGGTACGACCTGGTGATCGCCTGGCGAGCCAACCGCAGCGATCCCATCTCCAAGAGGCTCCCGTCCAAGTTTGCCAACTTTATGGTCTCCACCCTGACCAGCGTCGAGATCCACGACGTGAACTGCGGCTTCAAGGTCTATCGCCGCGAGGTACTGCAGGATCTCAAACTGTACGGCGAACTCCACCGCTACATCCCCGTCCTGGCCCACTGGAAGGGGTACCGCATCGCCGAGGTCCCGGTCACCCACCACCCGCGCCGCTTTGGGCGCTCCAAGTATGGTATCGGCCGCCTGGGCCGCAGCTACATAGATTTTCTGAGTGTTCTCTTTTTGACCTCCTACCTCAAGCGGCCCATGCAACTGTTCGGCGGGCTGGGCACTGCATTCGCGCTGGTAGGGACGGTCATTATGCTCTACCTGGCTGCGGTGTGGCTGATCCAAGGGGGGATCGGCTGGCGTCCCCTGCTTTTCTTCGGGACGACTGCCGTGGTGGTGGGCATCCAGCTAATCAGCGTAGGCTTGTTGGGCGAGATGCTACGCAACATCACCTTCAAAGAAGAAGAGGAGTACTCTATCCGGCAGATCTGGGATGATGCAGATCAGGCCGGGTTGGAGTCCGGGGAGGAGTAGTGGCTGAAAAGAGTCTGGTGACCGGGGGGGGCGGCTTTATCGGCTCCTTCCTGGTAGACGCGTTGGTCGAACAGGGAAACGAGGTACGGAGCTACGATGCACTGGTCCCCCAGGTCCACGGGCCGGAACAGGTCGCGCCCGACTATTTGAACCCCGATGCCGAGTTCGTCAAGGGGGATGTCCGCGACCGTGAGGCGCTGAGCAAGGCGTTGCAGGGTGTCGATGTGGTCTATCACCTGGCGGCGGCGGTGGGCGTGGGGCAGTCGATGTACCAGATCCAGTACTACACCGACGTCAACACCCTCGGCGGCGCCGTCCTTCTGGATCTGCTGGCCAATACCAAACACCAGGTGCGAAAGGTCCTCGTTGCCTCTTCTATGTCGATCTATGGCGAGGGCGCATACGAGTGCGCCGGTTGCGGCCTTGTTTACCCCCGCCTGCGGACCGAGGCCCAGCTCAAGGCCCGCGATTGGGAGATGAAATGCCCCTACTGCGGCCGGGTTGTGCGCTCTGTACCCACCAATGAGGACAAGCCCCTCTATCCCACCTCCATCTATGCCATCACCAAGCGTGACCACGAAGAGATGTTCATCAGCACCGGCCTGGCCTATGGCATCCCGGCAGTGGCCCTCCGCTTCTTTAACACCTACGGACCCCGCCAGGCCCTATCGAATCCCTACACCGGCATCGCGGCCATCTTTTCGGGTCGTCTGCTCAACGGCCAACCGCCCATCATCTACGAGGATGGGCAGCAGAGCCGGGATATCACCCATGTCAGCGATATTGTCCAAGGCCTTTTGCTCGCCATGGACAAGCCCGAAGCCGATTACCAGGTATTTAACCTGGGCACGGGTGTGCCCACGTCGGTCGCCCAGGTGGCTGAGATGCTCTCCCAGCAGTTGACCGGCGGCCGGGTCAAGTCCCAGATCCTCAACCAATACCGTGCGGGCGACATCCGTCACTGCTACGCCGATCTGACCAAGGCTCGCCGGCTGCTCGGTTTCGAGCCCAAGATCACGCTCCAGGACGGCATGGGCGACCTTCTGGCCTGGGTCAAGGAACAGACGGCCATAGACCGCTTTGACCAGGTAGAGAAAGAGTTGGCTGCCAAAGAGTTGGTCGTCTAGGGAAGTTCCATCGCCTGACGAAGGTGGCGCGCACACCAGCAGCCCCTGTCAGGATCCTTTGAGGCATGATGCGCAAGATTCTGGTACTATCACCGTGCGATGTGTTCCCGCCTGTGCACGGCAGCAGCACGGCCATCTACCACACTTTGCAGTATCTGTCCGAGACCAACCAGGTCTCGGCTTTGCTGTGTTATCTGTACTCGCAGCGCGGCGAGGTGGACCTGGATAGCGCCAATCTGCAGGTGCGCTACAGTCGAGAATCCGCCTTGGATCGGCTGGGCTACAAAGGGCTGCTTTTTAATCCCACCTTCTACCAGGCCGCCTGGCAAACTGCTCGGGCATTTCGGCCCGACGTCATCCAGGCCGAGCTGCTGTGGACGGCGCCCGCTGCCCTCTGGTTGCGCAAGCGGATCGGCGTCCCGGTGGTGCTGATGCAAGAGAATGTCGAGTACCAGAAATTTGTCCGCTTTGGCATGACGAGCCCTTTCCTGAAGGTGGTCAAGTGGCTGGAGGGTTGGGCCTGCCGCGCCGCCGACCGGGTCGTGGCCCTATCGGAGGTAGACCGCGATTTCATGATCGACCTGTATGGCGTGCCGGTAGAGCGTTTTGCCCTGATCCCCCACGGCGTTGATCCCCAACTCTTCGATTACCGCCCCGAGGGTGCTGCCGCAGCCCGCGAGAAGCTGGGCCTGCCCGCCGACGTACCGATCCTCACCTTCGTCGGCAAACTGGACTATATCCCCAACGTCCGGGCCGTGGAGTACATCACGGAGCGCATCGCCCCCGCCGTCTGGGAGCACTACCCGGAGGCCAGGTTCGTCATCATTGGGCAGGGAGCAGAGGCATTGACAAGAACCTCTGGCGATGGTATTATCTTTACAGGTTTTGTGGATGCCAGGGCTGCTGTCCGGCCGAATCTGAGTGACTATCTCTCTGCCTCCCAGGTGGTCGTGGTGCCGCTCGACTCGGGCTCAGGCACCAGGCTCAAGATCGTGGAGGCGGCTTCCAACGCCCGGCCAGTGGTCTCTACCCGCATCGGCGCCGAGGGCCAGAGCTTTGTCCGGGATGAGGAGATTCTGTTGACCGACGAGGTCGACCAGGCCTTTGTGGATGCCACGCTCCGCCTGCTGGCCGATCCCGACCTGCGCGAGCGCCTGGGCCGCGCTGCCCGGGCCAAGGTTCTGGCCCGCTATAGCTGGCAAGCCCAGGTACGCAAGATGGAGCAGGTCTACGAGGAATTGGGTGTATGAAAGCACTCGTCGTCATCTTTGAAGAGCTGATACCCATCAGCGGCGGCGGCACGCCCCGCACCTTTAGCATCGTCCGCTCTCTGGCTGAACGGGGCCACGATGTCTATGTGGCTGCTTCGTTCGGCGTCGACCCGGCCGAGGCCAGACGCGAGATGGGTGCGGCGGGGATACTACCCCTGACCGGCGTCAGCCGCATGGACCCGGCCAAGATGCGAAAATACGCCGTCACCTATCCGGTCAACATCCTGCGGGTGGCGGCCTATGCCTGGCGTCTGGGCCCGGACGTCATCTTGACCCACAATACGGCGGCGGGCTTTGCCGCCCTGCTGGGCAAGCTCCTCCGCCCCAGCGCCATCACCGTCCTCGATCTCACCGATCTGTTGTTCGAGTACTTGGATGACTATAAGGGAAGCTGGCTCCGGCTGGCTGCCGCGGGCGGCCGCTGGATGGAACGCACCAGTGTACGTCGGTCGGACCAGATCATCACCATCAGCCAAGCTATGCGCGAGATCCTGATCCGCGACTATGGCGCCAAGCCGGATCGGCTGGACATCGTTTACGATGGCGTGGATACCCAGATCTTTTACCAGCAAGAGGCAGCAGATCTGCGAACCCAACATGCACCAGATGCTGACCACGTCCTCATCTTCCACGGCGTGATCGACCCGCAGGACGGCCCAGAGCTCCTCATCGAGGCCGCACCGGCTATCCTGGAAGGGCATCCCAAGACCGTATTCTGGATGGTGGGCGACGGGACCGCTGTTCCTGACCTCAAGGCCAGGGCCGAGGCCGCCGGCCTGTCTGACCGATTTTACTTTTCCGGCTGGGTCCAACAGGCTGACGTGGCCCGCTACATCTCGGCCAGCGACCTGGGGCTGGTCATCTTGCCCGACGTCCTCTCGGCCCGGGGGCGGGTGACCCTGAAAGAGTTTGAGTATTGGGCCTGCGGTGTCCCGGCGATCCTGCCCCGCCTGCCCGCGCTGCAAGAGGTCGTCGGCGACGAGGTTGCCAGCCTGTTTTACACCGCCGGCGACGCCGCCGATTTCGCTGCCAAGGTCAACCAACTGCTGGCCGACGACGATCGTCGTCGCGAGATGGGCCGCTTGGGCCAGCAGCGGGTGATGGAAAAGTTTGAGTGGCGGGCGCTCACTGGTCAGATCGCTCGCCTGTGTGAACAATACGTCACCTTCGCTAGCAGCCGCGGCGCCGGCTGAGGCCAATGGCTCAGGTCTGTCTGAAGGTAGGGTAGATGGACAGGGATTCGAAACCCAACCATAGGGGGCCGTGGTGGCGCCGTTGGGGACCCGACATTGTCGTGGTGGTCATCCTCCTGTCCTTGTGCCTTCTCTTCTTCTGGCAGGTGTTGACGCCAGATGCTCTGGATCGTCGCTGGTTTGCCAGAGGT
>JASFHU010000016.1:0-17072 GCA_050123055.1 Anaerolineae bacterium | reverse complement strand
GTGCGGGCGGCTTTGCCGCCCGCACACACCCCGCCCCTACTCATTGAGAAGATACCCGCTGTGCCCGCGTACGGGCTTGGCGTGCGGGCTCCTATATGGTTTTCAAGTGCTGGTGGATCAAGCTGATGGCGATGGCGCCCTGGCCCACCGCCGAGGCCACGCGCCTGACCGCGCCCTGCCGGATGTCGCCAGCGGCAAAGATGCCCGGTACGCTGGTCTCCAGCAGGTAGGGGTCCCGCTTGAGTGTCCAACCCTTGGGGCGGTGGCCGTTCTTCATCAGGTCCGGCCCGGTGAGAATGAACCCGACCCGGTTCCGCTGGACGATCCCCTCCACCAGCTCGCTGTGGGGTACGGCGCCGATAAAGAGGAACATGGCGGCGGCGGGGACCGTTTCGGTCTGGCCAGAGTCGTTGTTCACGATGGTGATGGCCTCCAGCCGGTCTGTGCCATGGGCTTCGACCACCTCGGTCCGGGTCATTACCTCGATGTTGTCAGTGGCCTCGATCTGGTCGACGAGGTACTGGGACATGCCCTTTGCCAGTGAGCTGCCCCGGACTAGGATGGTCACTTTGCTGGCAAAGCGGGAGAAGAACATCGCGCCCTGGCCGGCCGAGTTGGCCCCGCCAACGACAAACACCTGCTTGTCCCGGTAAAAGGCTGCTTCGGTCAGGGCCGCGCCATAGTAGATGCCGGCCCCGTTCAGGGCTTCCACGCCGGGCACGTCGAGCCGGCGTACCGTGACCCCCGTGGCTAGCACCAGGGCGCGGCAGACCAGCTCTGTACCGTTCCCCAGGGTGACGATGCGATAGGGGTCCTCCACGCGCACCCCGGTCACCTCCTGGGCGGTCAGGATCTCGGCGCCGAGGCGTCTGGCCTGGGCGGTGGCCCGCCGTGCCAGGTCGGCCCCGCTCAAGCCCTTGGGGAAGCCCAAATAGTTCTCGATGCGCGAGCTGGTGCCCGCCTGCCCGCCGGTTGCTTCTTTGTCAATCATCAGCGTGCGCAAGCCCTCTGACGCGCCATAGACGGCTGCCCCCAGGCCTGCCGGGCCGGCGCCGACGATGATGACGTCGTAGGAGGGTTGCGTCGCCTCGGTCTGCAGACCGGACTTGACGGCCAGGGTCAGGTTGTCAGGTTCGACCAAGACGTCCCCATCGGGGAAGAACACCACCGGCAGCCTGCGTTTCTCCGGGCTGGCAGCATCGACCAGGGCCTCGGCCTCTGCGTCCGTTTCGATGTCCAGCCACTGGTAGGGGATCAGGTTGCGGGCCAAAAAGTCCTTGACGCGGTGGCAACTGGGCGACCAGAGGGTGCCTGCGACCCGGATGCCGTCGTACGGCAGCGGCACCGTGGCCTGCCAATCGCTCAGCAGGTCGTCCAACACCGGGTAGAGGGTCTGCTCGGGCGGATCCCAGGGCTTCATCAAATAGTAGTCCAGCCCAATGGTGTTGATGCTCTCGATGGCGGCTTCGGTGTCGGCATAGGCGGTGAGCAACACTTTGCGAGCCTGGGGATAGAGCTCGCGCGCCTCGGCCAGGAACTCGGTGCCATTCATGTTTGGCATGCGCTGGTCGGCCAGAAACAGGGCGATGGGCGCATTGCGAGCTTTGAACTGGCGGGCGGCTTCCAGCGCCTCGGCCCCGGAGGAGGCCTTGACGATCCGATAATCGCCGCGATAGTGCCGGCGCAGATCGCGCTCGACGGCATTGAGTACCTGCGGCTCGTCGTCTACCGTAAGAATAATGGGCTTGGTCATGGGAATACCTCCGAATCTTAGATCTCGAGTGGTGAACAGTCGACGGGCAGTCGCACCTGAAAGCGGGTCTGGCCTGGCTGCGAGGTCACGTCGATCCTGCCCTGGTGTTTCTGCACAACGATGTTATGGCTGATGTTCAAACCCAGGCCGGTTCCCTGGCCGGGTGGTTTGGTGGTGAAGAACGGTTCGAACAGGTTGGGAAGCACGTCATCGGGAATGCCTGGGCCGTTGTCTTCGATCTCGACGATCACCCATTGGTCATCGTGATGGGTGCGCAGGGTGATCTCCCCGCTGCCGTTCATCGCCCCGATGGCATTGTCAATGATGTTGGTCCACACCTGGTTGAGCTCGCTGCCCCGGGCCTGGATGTGCGGCAGGTCGGGGTCGTATGCGCGATGGACCGTGATCCCCTCCTTGAGCTTGCTGCGCAGGATGACCAGGGTGCTGTCCAGACCGTCGTGCAGGTCTATCGTCTGGATGGGTGCCTGATCCAGGTAGGTGTAGCCCTTGAGGGCTTTGACCAGCTCGGTGATGCGTCCGGTGCCCTGACCGATCTCTTCCAGGAGGCTGTAGATGATGTAGGTGTAGTTGAGCCAGTCGATCACGGCCAGGAATTGGGAGGTGTCGAAACTGGCTACCATGGTTTCCAGCTCGCTGCAGTCGTAACCCAGGTCCACCAGGGTGGGCGCGGCTTCCCAGGCGTTCTCGACACCCCGCTCGTCCAGCCAGGTTTCCAATTCATACTCGCGATCGCTGCGGGTGAGCGACTCCATGTCGGCCGGTTGTTTCGCTCTCTCCTGTGCCAGCTTGTCCAGCGACAACAGCGATGCGAGCTGTGCGGCGGTGAGGTCGAGCTCGCCCAGTTTCAGATGGGTCTGCTGGAGACGCGAGATCGCGGCCTGCAGTTGCGCCGCGCCGCGCTGGGCCGCGGCGGCTGGGTTGTTCAGTTCGTGAGCCAGTCCCGCACTGAGCTTGCCCAGGGTGGCCAGTTTTTCGGTCTGCCGCAGCATCACCTCCTGTTGCAGGTACGCCTTTTCCAGGTCACGCAGCGTCTTCTTTTGCAGGCTGGCGTTCAAGCGCGCTCGCAGCAACACGGGGTTGAATGGCTTGGGCAGATAGTCTTCGGCCCCCATTTCGATACATCGCACCGCACTGTCTGTTTCGTCCAGCGCCGAGATGACAATCACCGGCAGGTCTCGCAACTCGAGATCGCCCTTGATCGCTTCCAGTACCTGGTAGCCGTCCATCCCGGGCATAATAATGTCCAGGAGCACGACGTCGAACGGCTGGGACTTGAGCATCTCGAGTGCCTGCTGGCCATCCTCGGCCAGGCCGACGGTGTAGCCCTGGTGCTCCAGGCTGCGGGAAAGTTTGATGCGGTTCATCCGGTTGTCATCGACCACCAGGATGTGCCCTTGTTCATTTGCCATATTACACTCTGTCCTGAATAAAGTCTGGTTGGCGGGTACAGCCCCGGCTGTACCCGCCCTCTTGTTGTCAACTAGAGATCGTGCCTGCCTGTCGCACTGCCTTTAAGGCGGCCTCTACCTTTCCATATTCGGCCACGATCTGGGCGGCCATGCCGGCCGCGCCATCGATCTCGCCCGCCTTGGCCTGAAACTCCAACTCTTTGCACAGGTTGGAAAAGGTGGTGGCGCCAAAGTCGGCGCCGTTCGACTTGAGACTGTGCGCCACCCGGCGCACGCCGGCAGCATCCCCCGCCTCGACGAACTGGTTTAGCTCGGCCAGAAGATCGGGCGCATCTTCGAGGAAGGAGTCGATCAGCTCTGCCAGGTACTCGAACTCTCCGCCCAGTACCGAGAGCAGGTTCTCCAGCGCGGCTGCATCCAGGACAGGCGCGTCCGGAGTGGACGATTCCGCGATGGCCAAGTCGGACGCCTGGTCGGGGGCATCGGATGGACCGGCTTTGGCGGGCTCGGGACCGGCTCCCGCTGCGTCTGGCTCGGCGACAGGGGCGGTAGGTGCGTTCGCTGCCTGCACTGTTTCCAGGGGGCGGCTCTTGCTCAGGGCCGCGACCAGTGCTTCAACGCGGATCGGTTTGCTCACATAGTCATTCATCCCCGCCGCCAGGCACATTTCGCGGTCCCCCTGCATGGCATTGGCCGTCAGGCCAATCACGTGCGGTTGCCGCGATTGCGGGAACCCCCGTCGCAGGCGGCGCGTCGCCTCCAGGCCATCCATCTCTGGCATCTGGACATCCATCAGCACGACGTCGTAGAGTTGGCGATCCAGGGCCTCCAATACCTCGAGGCCGTTGGCCGCCAAGTCGGCCTGGTAGCCCATGCGGGCCAAAAGGCGCAAGGCCAATTTCTGGTTGGTGGTATTGTCCTCGGCCAGCAGGATGCGCAGGGGCCAATGCTTCCCCATCTGGCTGTCGAATTCGGATCCCTTGTCTGCCTTCTGGTGTAGCACGCGGGTCGGCTGCCCGGTCAGGACACCGATGAGCGCATCAAAGAGGGAGGACGGCTTGATGGGTTTGGTCAGAAAGGCAGCAAAGAGGTCCATTTCCACTTTGACCTCGTTGCGCCCCAGGGAGGTAAACATGATCAGGGGCAGCCTGGAGGCGGGCGGTGGCAGCTTGCGGATCTCCCGGCCCAGGGTGAGACCATCCATCACCGGCATCTGCATGTCGAGAATGGCCACGTCGAAGGAGCGGCCCTGGCGGAGCCACTCCAGAGCTTCGAGAGGCTCGGCGGTCGCTTCAGGCTGCATGTGCCACAATTCCACCTGCCGGGACAGGATGCGGCGATTGGTGGCGTTGTCGTCGACGATGAGCACCCGCTTCTCCTGGAGGGCGGGTTGTACCTCGTGCAGATAGGCGCGGGTCGGAGCGGGTGCGGCCTTGGCCCGGATGGTAAAGTGGAAGGTGGAGCCCTGGCCCGAGGTGCTCTCGACCCACATCGCCCCGCCCATCATCTCACTCAAGCGTTTGCTGATGGCCAGGCCCAGCCCTGTGCCTCCGTAGCGGCGGGTGGTCGAGGCATCCACCTGGCTGAACGATTGGAACAGGCGATCCATCCGCTTGGGCGGGATGCCGATCCCGGTGTCCCTGACGGCAAAGTGGAGCATGTGGATGTCGGGCGCGGCGTTGGTTGATGACCCCGATACCCCCTCACTTGACACATAGAGAACCACCTCACCCTGCTCGGTGAACTTGACGGCGTTACTCAGCAGATTGACCAGGATCTGGCGCAGGCGTGTCACGTCGCCGACGATGGCCTCGGGCGTGTCAGGCGCGATCAGATAGGCCAGGTCCAGGCTCTTGTCGGCTGCGGCCGGGGCCAGCAGGTCGAGGGAGCTCTCTACGCAGGCGCGGAGATCGAAGGGCTGATCTTCAAGCTCGAGCCTGTCTGCTTCGATCTTGGAAAAGTCGAGGATGTCGTTGATGATGGTCAGCAGGGCTTCGCCGCTGTGGCGGATGGTCTCGGAGAACTCGCTCTGCTCCGGGTCGAGGTCGGTATCCAACAGCAAACTGGTCATGCCGATGATGGCATTCATCGGGGTACGGATCTCGTGACTCATGTTGGCCAGGAAAGCGCTCTTGGCTTCGTTGGCCGCGACGGCCGCCGCCCGTGCATCCTGGGCTTCGGTGTAGAGCCGGGTGTTCTCCAGGAGGGTGGCCAGGTAGGAGGCGATCTGCAGCAGGGCGCCCGCATCGCCGTCGTCGTACACACCCGGCCGCTCGCTGCCAATGTTCAAGGTGCCCATCACCCCCTCGCCGGTGGCCAGGGGTGCGTTGATGACCGAGCGCAGACCCTGACCGGCAAGCTGTTTAGCATCGAGGGCATCGCTCTCGCGCAGGTCGGCCGTCCTGACGACACGGTTCTCGCGGACGGCTGTCCC
The DNA here is from genome assembly GCA_050123055.1 of Anaerolineae bacterium. Lineage (GTDB taxonomy): Bacteria > Chloroflexota > Anaerolineae > JAAYZQ01 > JAAYZQ01 > JASFHU01. Next base: position 11,455 of record JASFHU010000016.1, on the reverse strand, counting down.
GGCCAACGTTCCCTCTATGGGCAAGCGATCACCCACGGGCAGGATGCCCGCCTCGCCCTGGAGGGCAAAAACTTCGAGGCCATGGCCGGTTTCGGCCCGCAAGGCCACACTGACCCGGTCGGCATGGATGGCCTGAGGTACATAGTGGGTGACCACTTCCAGGATCTCGTCGGTGCTGCCGGCGAGGTTCATCTTTTGGCCCATTTCGTTCAGCACTGCCAGCCGCCGCGCCTGGGCCTCCGCCTCGGCGCGTCCCTGCAAGTTCTTTTCAAAGAGGCGGGCATTCTCGATGGCCGAGCTCAAGAGGGAGGCAAACTGCACCACAATGTTCCTGTCGTGCTCGCTGATGGCGTCCTGCCTATCGCAACTCACGTTGAACGAGCCGATGGTCTGCCCGCTGGCCAGCAACGGCACGTACATGCGGGCGTAACGCTCGCCCGACGGATCGTCCGCCTGCTCGCTAAACTGCAAAATGATCTCGCTTTCGACGAGGACCTGCTCCAGATCGGACCCGGGCAGGGGCAGGCTTTTGCCCTGCCGGACGGCGCCATTTTGACCTTCCAGCGGGATGATCTCTACCTCGCCCCCGGCGCCATTGAGCAGAGCGACGTCAAAGTGATTGGCCGTGATGATCAGGGGAGCTTTTCCGGCTGCAATGTCCAAGATCTCCTGCAGGTTGGTGGTCCGGTTGAGATCCTCACCCATCTGGCTGAGCAGCTCCATGCGCCGGGCCTGTTCCTGCGTCTCGGTGAACAGCCGGGCGTTGTATATGGCCAACGACGCCAACTGGGCAAAGCGGTTCAGAAGCTCCACCTCGGCTTCGGTGAACGTCCGATCGGTCTCGGGGCTGTAGGCCATGCCTATCGTGCCCACGACCTCGTCGCCCGAAAAAAGCGGAACAGCGGCTACGGCCCGGATTCGGCCATAGCCATAGACACTGGCGCGAGATTCCAGGGCATCGTAATCGTTTACGATCATGGGCTCGCCGGTCATCCAGGCGCGGCCTGACGCCCCTTCGCCCTTCTTCAGGCGGACGCCGATCGTCTCGGCAAACACGCCGAGCCCAACCCTTTGCTCAAACTCGTCGTCGCCAGGTTCAAGCAGAAACATGAACCCGTGCGGCGTGCCCAAAAGCTGCCTGGCGCGGGTGACGATATCCTCGAGCAGCTCGCTCAGATCGAGGCGGCCGAGCAATCCCAGCGTCGTTGCGTGCAACGCGGCCAGGTATTCATTCTGCTGCCGCAGCGCTTCTTCGGCCCGCTTGCGTTCCGAGATATCGATGACAAAGCTTCGGAGCCGTTCGCTACTCGGAACCAGGTGCCATACCTGTTGGTACCAGTGGCCGTCGATCTCGAGCTCGCGTAGGTAGGAACCGGCTCCGCCCTCGAAGAGGTACGATGCAACGGTCGGCAGATCGGTCAGCAGAGGGGACTGCAGGCCTTCGTCGTGGACCTCCGGAAAGTACTCCGCAGCAGCGGGGTTCATATAGTGGACCTGCCCCGACAGATCGAATTCGATGATCGACGCCGGGTTGAGGGCAGGAAAAGAGGCCAGGCGTGCCAGCTCGGCGTTGGCTTTTTGGAGCTCCTGGGCCTGGTTCCAGCGCTCCACGGCCAGGGCCAGGTGGGTGGCGATCGAGACCGCCACCTTGACGTCCTCGCGGTCATAGCCCTCAGGCTTGGTCGTGGCAAAGGTGAGGGCGCCCAATACTTCGCCGTAGGCCAGCAGTGGCAGGGATAGGATCGTCGACAGCGTTCCATCCCACAGGGCCGGGTCGGCCGGGACGGGGATTTCATTCCGGGCGGTATCCAGGTCGGTGATCATGCGCACTTGCTGGCTCTGCATTGCGGCGCCCGGGATCCCCTGCTCCAGGGGCACTGCGGTCCCTGCGGTCAACGGAACATCCCGCCGGGTCTCTAGCAGGGTCTGCAATTCGTAGGTTTGGGTCCGGTCGTCAAGCAGGGCCAGCGTGCAGCGGTCAAAGTCGATGACCCACTTGACTTTGCCGATCAACTGTTTCAGCAGGCGCTGCAGATCGTCCGTTTGGGAAATCAGCAACACGGCTTCAGAGAGCATCCCGTAGCGTGCTGCCTGTACTTGCTCGTTATCTAGTTCCATCGTCACACCTATCGTCCCAATGCATCCGCGCTGGCCGAGTCAACCTCGATCTTGAGCGTGTCGGCCAGCGTGTCAAGATAGTTCCCGATAAGGGTCTGGGTACCGTCTGTGAAGGTTGGAGACATGGCATGAACTGTACTGCGGTCCTGTTAGCCTCCTTCCCCCCCCTTTCGTCATATTCTAATAATTATATCATGGAAATTAGGAGATGTCAAATCAGGGGATCGGTGTGTAAAATCCAGGACTACCGGGAGGGTACTCCTGGGGGTGCTCCAACGCAGAAAACCCCACATCCGGATGTGAGGCTCTGTCAGGCAAGGATTGGTGGCGCCTATACTAGGTCTCGAACCTCCACCAAAGGATGCCCCACGAAAGTCTGCCTGCCCTCACCCTGGAATGGTTGAACAGGTCGCGCGCCTCCCGCAATGTCAGGCTCGAACGGATCTCCTCTTCGAGCAGCCCGAGCCAGGATCGCCTCAGGTCTGCCACAAAGAGGCGACCGCCCGGGACCAGCACCCGTTCGATCTCGTTCAGCATTCTGATGGGATCCTCCACCAGATGCACCATGTTCACATTCAGCACCACGTCAAACGAATCGTCCTCGTAGGGTATCTGCTGAACATCTGCTGCCTCAAATCTCACTCGCTCCCCGAGTTGGGCCGCCTGCGCAGCCTCCCTGGCCAGCAGCAACAGGGGCTCAGACAGATCGATGCCCACCACCTGGCTGTCAGCGAATCTTTTGGCCAGCACCAGGTTGGTGGCCCCGAATCCGCAGCCAACGTCGAGAATGCGGCCCTTTTGAAAGCCACCCGCGACTAGTTTTGTGGCATACTCCTCGCCGAATCTCTCTGCCATTTTCCAGTGCTGCTTGGCGTACGTCTCAGCATAGTCCTGGTCGCTGAACACTCGTTCGTGCGTCAAAGCGGCTCGCTTCATCTTCTCCCCCCGTTCTCACGTGGCTCCTGGAACCTCCTGCCCTGTGCCCTCTACTTGCTAGCCTCGAGAACGACCCAATCTTTGGTCCAGCGTAGGGTTCCCCTCTGCGGCAGGATCTCTTCAGACAACCGTCGAAAGCCTGCCCCTGCCAGCCGGGTCTTGATCTCGGTTGCGGTTGGCCGGCTGGCATCCGGAGTGTGCAACGAACCGAGGAATGCCCAGTGCGGATAGGGGGGCGTCGCAGGCGCAAGGCCCTGGGCGGGTGCAAAATGATCCACAATCACCAGGCGTCCCCCAGAATTGAGAGCCGTCCAAAGCTTGCCAAGCAGCGTTTCACTGTAGCCTCCGACGTCACATTCCAGGATCAGGTCGAAACCTGACGGAAGCTCGTCATGGACAAAGTTCGCCGCGTGGTAGCTGATCCGTTCTTCCAGCGAGCTTTCGGCGAGATCGCGCGCGATCTCACGGCCGGCGGCGCAGACGGTGGCCACGTCGACGACGACGGCGGTCAGGCGCGGATACCGGCGCAGCAGCGCCAGCGACATGACCCCCGAGCCGCCTCCCAGGTCCATCAGTCGATCGACCCCGGTTAGATCCAGGGATCCGGCCAGGGCCTCTGCCAGTGGAGCGTGGAGTTCGTAGAGCATGCGGGTAAAGCGACGGGCCCGCTCGGGTGATTCTACCATCTGGACGAAATAGTCTGGCGGCGCCAGCCCCTGGGCCACCCACACGGAACCCGGCTCGTGGATGTGCCGGGCCAGGTCGAGCACGGCCGGAAACCGATCTCGCGCGTCCTGCGCCAGGAGCACCCAGGTGTCCTGACTGCAGGCGTCGATGATGGCTGCCCGGGCAGCCGTGGATGGCCCATAGCCCTGGGGCCCCTGATCCAGCAGGCCAAGGGTCGTCAGAAGCTGCAGCCAATGCCGGCAACGGCCGACAGGGATATCCAGCGCCCGGGCCACCGACGGCGCGTCCTGCGGATGCGGTTCGAGCAACCAAAAGAGCCCCAGCTCCAGGGCCGAATTCAGTGCGGCGGAGGTGATGTACCCATCCATCAGATCAAAGACATCATCTGTCGTAATCGGTCCCATTTGCTGCCCTCCGATCAACTCGACGCGATGGTGCAAGCCGTGCGCCCGATAGATCCGGCATCAGGGGTTGGTGAGCGCACAACGGAAGCCAGCATGATCGACAGCCTGGGTCGCCCCCACGTGGGTCCGCAGCGCGCTGCGGACGTGGTCTGGACTGGCATGCCACGAGCCGCCGCGTGCCACACGCCGCCCGCCCGATGGTGGCCCGCTTGGGTTTACCTGCCGGTCGGGCGCATAATTTCCGTACCAATCGGCCACCAACTCCCAAACATTGCCCGCCATATCCAGGGCCCCGATCCAACTGGCGCCATCTGGATAGCTGCCCACCGGTGCCAACTGGGCATAGCCGTCGTCAAATGCCTCGTCACGCTTGCCGAGCTCGCAGTTGGTGTCGCAATAGTTGAGCCGGGTCCCGTCGAACTCGTCACCCCACGGGTACCGTCTCCTCTCCGGCCCCCGGGCAGCGTGTTCCCATTCCGCCTCGGTGGGCAATCGCCCTCCAACCCACGCGCAGTAGGCTGCCGCCTGGTCCCAGTTCACGCAGACCACCGGCAGATCGGCCGCCGCCTCCTGGCCCTCCTGCTGGCACTCGGGCTCGTCACACTTTCCCGTCCCGACGCACTGCGCGTACTGGCCCTGGGTCACCTCGGTCTTGTCTATCCAAAAGGCATCCAGGACCACGGTGTGCACCGGCTTTTCGATGGCAAAGTACCGGCTGGCGCAGTTCGTGCCGTACACACGGCACTGTTCCAAGGCAAGCTCCACCTCTTGTTCGTCGCTGCCCATCTCGAATTCGGCGGCCGGCACGTACAGCATTTCCATGCCATCGACTGGCCGCTCCCGCGTGTGACCGGCCGAAGGTGTGGGGGCGGCCTCGCCTGCGGGCGCAAGTCCTGACATCGTTGCCGGGCCTGCGCAGCGAAACCCCACGGCCAAATAGTTGGCGCTGGGCGGGACGGGGTAGCGATAGGCTGTTCGGACAAAGGGTTGGTGATAGCCCCAACTGCCACCGCGCAGGATCCGCTCGCTGCTGGCATCCGGCCCTGTGGGATTCGTCTGCGCCCCGGCAGGATAGGGTCCATAGGCATCGGCCACCCATTCCCAGACATTGCCCGCCATGTCCAGCGCGCCGCACCAACTGGCCCCGGCCGGAAAACTGCCCACCGGGGCGGGCTTTGGATAGTCATCTTCGCAGCCGGTCACGTCGTCCCACAAATTGCCCCCGGCACAGTCGAACTCGTTGCCCCAGGGGTAAAGGGTCCCTTCCGTTCCGCGTGCGGCGTACTCCCATTCCGCCTCCGTCGGCAACCGCCCACCGGCCCAGGCACAATAGTCCACGGCGGACTGCCACGGAACGCCCGCTACTGGGTGGTCGTCGCCGCTGTAGGCCGGGTCGCCCGCTAGCCGTGATTCGCGGCAGGCACCGGCTTTGACGCAACGCTCGTATTGGGCATTGGTCACCTCGGTGCGGTCGAGCCAAAAGTCGTCGAGGGTGACGGCGTGCTGGGGGGCCTCGACTTCAAAGTGGGTGATCCTGCACTTTCCATAGTCATCGGGGTACTGCTTGCACAGGGCCAGGGCGCCGTCGATTTGGGCCTTGCTGCTGCCCATCTGGAAGGTGCCGCCTGGAACGTAAACCATCACCGCGCCGTCGGCGGGGCGGGTTTGAGGTCTGGAAGTATCCTGGGCGGCGATGGTCGTGGTGGGCATATCTGTGGGCAAAGGAGTCTCGGTGGCTGCGGGCCTGTCGGTCGCGGTTGATACTACGGCGGCAGGTTCGAGCGATATCGTCGCCGTAGGTGGAACCGGGGAAGGGCTGGGCAGCGGCACGTCCGTGGTGGTGGGTCCGGCCTGCCCACAGGCGGCGACCAGGAGAAACAGGACAAACGCCAGGGCGATGGGTCGGTAGCGAATAGACATCTTTGTTCCTCCGCCTCTTTGAGTATCCATGGCAGCCGGCGGCCGCACCGGTGGGTCTCGATCCCTCAGGGCCAGTATAGACGAAAAATCCCCCAGACGCATCGGCCATCTGGGGAATTTTGACTTGGCCACACGGATAATTCCGTGCCGCGTTATTCCGTCTTGAGCGCACCTCGGATGTCTACTCTGTTGCCTGAGCCTGGCCGATCCAGTGTACCCAGGAGACGCCAGTTTGTCGAGCACCATTGACCAGCCGCTTGTCAGCAGTCCACATCTCTGCCCCTTCTTGCTCCGCGAGCGCCATATAGTGTGCATCATAGGTCTTGGTATGTCCAAGCCGGTACGCCCAGTGAAGGGCTTTTTCATGCAAGAGGGGGGTGGGCGGTAAACATTGGATCCTCAGGGTCAGGATCTGGCCCAGCGCTTCAACCGCATCGTCGTTGGTCAGCCATCGCGCAACGACCGCCCTGCGCAGGACTGACGCGACTTCATACTCCAGGAGCAAGGGGGCGAGCAGCTCAACCTCTGCCTGCTTCCAGGCTCTAATCCTCTGTGTTGCCTGGTCGGAATAGGGTACCGGCAGGACGGTGGCCGCGACAAGGTTGGCGTCAATGACCACACTCATGTCTCACCTTGCCATATGCGCACCATCTCCTCTTCCCGTTCAGCTCTCATCTCGGCCAAGAGGTCACCTTGGTATATCCCATGTTCCTCTTTTAGCCTGGCGCGGATCTGTGTTAACCGCTCAAGTGCCTGCAGCTCCCTCTGGTTCCGGGCCTTCTCGTCTCTCTCGTTCAGGTGCTGCTGCACGATCTCCCGCACCAGATCCGAGATGCTCCGCCCTTCCTGCTGGGCAATCTCGGCCAGAGCCTCGTGCTGATCCGATTCCAGCAAAAGCTGCGCTCGATACAGGGTACTCATCATCACCTCCACCCGTATTATACACCTACATATGTGTATGTGTCAAGTCTGGCTTCGGATGATATGCCGCAGTCCCAAGGTTCAAATTCGGAGACCTCGACGATCCCCTCTATCTCCACCATCAGAATTCCCTCGATGACTTCCACGTCTCAGGGGTAAAGGGCCACTGAAGTTGCACGCAGATGGCCTGCCACCGCTCCGGCATCTCGGGCGAAAAAAGAAAGGGCACGTACCCCAGCTTGAGGTAGGTCTTTAGTGCCGGTAGCCGCCAGTCCTCGGTATAGAGGTGGATATTGCGGTATCCGGCCTCGATGAACCGTGCCGTGACCGCGGCACTGACGGCCAACCCCAATCCCCGGCCGGCGTGGGCAGGGTCGCCGGCCAGCCAACCCAGCTCGCCGCCAAAGGGATGCAGTTCCGAGTGACTGTGCAGGGCCATGGCCGAGGCCACGATCTCGTTGCTCTCCTCGTGGACGGCCAGGAGCCAACCCTCCGGCAGGACCCGCGAGATCCAGGGCTGCAGTCTACCGTCATTCCAGCCTGGCCACCCGGCCAGCTCCATGATCTCGTAGAAGCGAGGTTCGTCTCCCGGTCGATAGGTACGCAGCCGGTAGACAGGAGACAACTCCACGATGGGCGGTGCGTTCAGCAGTCGCTCCGGCCACACCATCTGCAACTGTACAAAGGATTCGTTCTGGCTCAAGGTTGTCCCCAGGTTCCTGAAGATCGACCGGCTACTCGCCCAGTTCTTGCTCCGCCGCCTGGAGTATGCGCTGAATCTCCGCCTGCTGGGCTGCCGACAAGGGCTGAGGGTGGTGATGCTCCAAGATCCAGTCGGTCTTTTCCCGGGCTACCTCGATGGGGTCACGGTAGCGGTATCCCTCCCCAAGCTGGGCTCTCAGGTCGGAGAACCATTGCTGGCGAAAGTGGTCCCGGGTATGAGCCTGCGTCAAAAAGTGACCCCGCGGTCCCACCGCTTTGATGACGTCCAGCGCCAGCTCGTCCGGGCTGATCTCGAGCCCGGCCAGATCCCTCCGGATGTGGTGGTACACGTCTGTGTCCAACACCATCGCCTCGGGATAAAGCACGGTGCTGCCGGCCAAAAGACCCATTCCACTACCAGTTTCCGCGCCGCACAGCGCACACAGCAACAGGCCCTCGCCATCTAACGCTCCAAGCTCCCAGCCCGGCTCTGGAGCGTCCCCGCCAAAGGTGCCGGCCAGGGTGGGCACACCCCACATATGGGCCAGCTCGACCCCCACCGCGTAAACGTAGGCAGCCGCACCTAAATAACTCCCGGTCCGGGGGTGCATAATCCCGGGCATCATCGAGTGGTAGGTCGGCGCGCCGGGGAAGGCCATCTGGATCAGGACCATGGCCGACACCATCTCGGCGTCGGCGACGGCGAGCATACCGGCGGTGGTGGCCGGCGCCGTCGATCCGATGTTGGCCATAGACATGAACCCTACCGGGAGGCCCGCTTCGGCAAAGACCAGGGCCGACTCGATCCCATCCGGATCCTGGCCCAGGGGAGCGATGGTACAGATCAGTGAAGAGAGGGGCGGGCGCTCAACCAGGGTCGCACCATCCCCGGCGACAACCCTGGCCATTTCGACCGCATAACGGGCCGTCAGCTCCCCCATCACCGTCTCGGTCTGCACGTGCTTGACGGTGTTGTTGAACGAGGCATCCAGCTCGTGCAGAGGCGCCGTCTCACGACAGTCCCAGGCGCTGACCATGGGCCAGTAGAACCCGATGGAGGACAGGTAATCGGCCACTCGGGCCGACTTGGCTACGTCATCCTTCACCGACCGGCGTCGCTGCCGGGTCTCAAAATCGATGGTTTCCGTCCCGCAGCCGTCGGTGGCACAATAGAAGGTCGTTCCGTCCAACTTCATGTCATGAGCCTTCGATCTGGCGCCCATCGTGTAGTAGCGCGGTGCGTGGGACATGGCCTCAAGCACCACATCGGCCGGCAGCTTGACGATCTGGCGCTCGAAATCGACCTGGGACCCGTGCTCGGCATAGATCTTTAAGGCCTTCTCAGAAGGGCAATGGATGCCTACCTCCTCAAGGATCTCCAGGGTCGCTGCTTGCAGTTGTCCCAACTGATCCTCAGACAGAATGTTCAGGTGGTAGCTGGGCACGATGGGCTGCAATTGGGGAGTTTCACTGTACATGGCCATCCGTCCTTTCCTGGTCGGCGAGGAATCGCTGTGTCTTCAGATGATCCTCGCCCGGCATCATTTTGACTATCGCTCTACAACCGGACAGCTACGCGCGGTATTATCTGGCCAAGATTATAGCTCAAGACCGCCAGCCTGGCAATCTGGGTAGGTACCAGCCAGCGGCTGGGGAAGAGCTTGCTTGACCGACAGGCCCTTATACCGTATAATGGTAGCCAGCAGGATCTGTAGAGGGGAGCGGCTAGATATGGATAGCCAGGCCGGCGAAATCATCGATCGGTTTGGAGGTCAACGCCAGCTTTTGCAGTTTTCTCTTTTTGTCAGGCTTGCTGACACAGCCATGCCACTTGAGGTCCGGGCCTGGCGGTACCTGGTCCCCAGTGCTTGGACGCTGTTGCTCATCGCCGCTATCCTGCTGGGCGGCTGCCAGGGCAGCCCGACAGGCCAAGCCCTGGATCAGGAACTGCGGGCGGCGATGGGCGAGTCGGGCATCACTCCGCTGGACCCGAAACCCTCACCGGAACCGGCCAAGGTGGCACTGGGACAGGCCCTGTTCTTTGACAAGGAGCTGAGCGGCAATCGGGATGTCTCTTGCGCAACCTGTCATCATCCTCTGTTCAGCACGGCCGATGGTATTTCGCTCTCCATAGGCGCCGGCGGGGTGGGGTTGGGTCCGGATCGGACCCTGGGAGGCGGCCAGGAGTTTATCGCTCGCAACGCAACAGACCTTTTCAACCGGGGCTCGCCCGAATGGACCACAATGTTTTGGGACAACCGGGTCAATGGCACGCCGGAGATCGGATTCCATTCACCGGCTGTGGGACAGCTCCCGCCCGGCCTGGACAGCCTTCTGGCCGCTCAGGCCCTGTTCCCGGTGGCGTCGGATGAGGAGATGCGGGGCGAACCGGGTGACAGGGACGTATTTGGGAACCCGAACGAACTGGCGGTCATCATTGAGGAGGACTTGACGGCCATCTGGGATGGGCTGATGGGGCGCCTCCTGGCCTTTCCAGAGTATCAGGACCTTTTTTCAGCCGCCTATCCCGATGTCCCGGCGGAGCAGCTCGGAATTGAGCATGCTGTGAATGCCATTGCAGCCTTTGAGATCGATGCTTGGACCTATCTCGACAGTCCCTGGGATCTTTACGTCGCCGGGGATGATAGCACGCTGACCGATGGGGCCAAGCGTGGTGCCCTGCTGTTTTACGGGCTGGCTGGCTGTGCTCAATGCCATTCGGGGAACCTCCTCACCGATCAAGAGACCCACAACGTGGCCGTGCCCCAACTGGGTCCCGGCAAGGACGACGAGGCCCCGCTGGACATCGGTCGAGCCAGGGTGACAAACTATCCGGGGGACATGTTTGCCTTCCGTACCCCTCCGCTGCGCAATGTCGAGTTGACCGGACCCTGGATGCACAATGGGGCCTACGTGACGCTTGAAGGCGCTGTGCGTCACATGCTCAAGCCGCAGGAGTCACTTCTGGCCTACGATCCGGGCCAGCTCGTGCCAGACTTGGAGACGGCGACCCACGATGACCCAAAGGTTATCGACCTTTTGCTCGCAACGCTCGATCCGCTGGCCGCCACACCGGTCGAGCTTTCCGATGGGGAATTCGACGATCTGATGGCTTTCCTCCGGGCACTCACGGCCCCGGAAGCGCGAGATCTGCAGCAAGATATCCCCCCATCGGTACCCAGCGGATTGGCAGTGGAGGACTGATGGTACAGGTTGGTTTCCCGCCCAAGGTTGGCGCAGATCCGCCCAGGTTGGGGAGCAGTGAAGCTTCTGCTGCCTACGATCTGGCCTGCAAAGTGCTCCATCGCTGCACAACTTCGGTCGGCTTCAGAGCCTCCGGGTTGGCGGTGGGCTATCCACAGATCTGGGCCAGGGACAGCGCCATCACCTCGCTGGGAGCCCTGGTCACGGGTGACCCGCAGTTGGCTACCGCAGCCCGGGCCAGCCTGGTCTCCCTTGGCGCCTATCAATCTAGCAAAGGGCTGGTCCCCCTCAACGTCAACCCCGATACCGGCTATGTGAGCACTGAGAATGCGGGGGCGGTCGACGCCAACTTGTGGTTCATTCTGGCGCACTATTTGCATTTCCTGGTGACTGACGACGTCAACTTTTTGGACCAATCGTGGCCGAGCATCAACCAGGCGATCATTTGGTTGGAATTCCAGGACATGAACGAGTGTGGGCTGCTGGAGACGCCGGAGGCTGGCAACTGGATGGACCTGGTCGCCGTGCGCTACAACACCCTGTACGACAACGTCCTGTACTAT
>JASFHU010000015.1:0-17102 GCA_050123055.1 Anaerolineae bacterium | reverse complement strand
TACCGCAAAGGGCACGACCCAGACCGGGATGATGCTGATGAGCAGCAGTAGAGCCAGAAAGACGAGGATCGTGGCCAGGGCGCGCGGCAGCTTGGTCCGCCGCTCCAGCTGGTCGGCGAGGGGTTTCAGAAGGTAGGCCAGGACCAGCGCGATAGCCACAGGCGGGAGGAGAGCCCGGAACACGTACAGGAAGAGGAGCAGAATGATGACCAGGCCCACGACGACCAGACGCTTGGTTGTACGGCTCCATTCGGTTGAGGTCACGGATCCCCAATCCCCAAATGCGAATCACTGATCCTCTCGACCCTAAGCCGAGGATCTATTGGGAGTCTAGTGGACGAAGCCAGCATCCTCCAGCGGCCAATAGGATAGCCAGGCTCGCCCGATGACATTCTCGATGGGCACCGGGCCAAAACTGCGCGAGTCGTTGGAACGATCGCGGTTGTCTCCCAGTACAAAGATGTGCAACGGGGGCACCGTGACCTGGCCATGGCGCCCGGCCTGGGTGCGCTCGTCAGTGAATGGTTCCTCCAAGAGCTGGCCATCGATGTAGACGCCCCCGTCCTTGATCTCGACCGTCTCGCCGGGCAGGCCAACAACGCGCTTGATGAGCAGTTCTTCACCCTGGCTCGGCACGTTGAGTACCACAATGTCAAAGCGTTGCGGGCCGTGGAATCGATACGACAGTTTCTCGACTACCAGGCGTTGCTCGCTGTGCAGGTTGGGCTCCATACTCTGGCCCTCGACCCGCGTGGCCTGCCCCACAAAGACGTTGATCAGCAGTGCGATGAGAAGCGCGGGTAGGACGGTTTCCAGCACTTCGCGAATAAAGCGCACCATCCGCCGGCTTCCACTGGGACGCGCAGGAGTGGGTGCCTCCGGTTCTTCTGGGGAAACGTTCACTAGGTCTTCCATGCAGTCTCTTTCTCGCAAGTTTGCCCGGGGTACTGATCTAGGCGTGGCCAGGACTCACGATTCATCTTGCTCGCGAGACCCGATCTCGGGTAGGGTACCAGGTCCCATCAGGACCTGGCACCCCGTTCGATACGGTTAGCGGTTGCGGCGGGGCGGTCGTCGGTCCCGCGATCCTCGTCCCCCGCGCTGGCCACCTCTCGAGCCGCTAGAGGGGCCGCCCTTGCGATCTCGCTCGCGGGCTTCCTCCGCTGTCCAGCCTGCCAGGACTGCCTGGCGCGAGAGCTTGATCTTGCCCGAATCTGGCTCTACGTCGATGACCATGACCATGACCTCGTCACCTACGCGGACCACGTCCTCGACGCTGGGCACGCGATAATCGGCCAGTTGGGAGATATGAACCATGCCATCCACACCAGGCAGGATCTCGACAAAGGCGCCATAGTTTTCAGTGCGGACCACCTTGCCCACGTATACCTTGCCGATCTCGGCTTCTTCGGTCAGTGCCTCGATCATCTCGATGGCCTTCTTGGCGCCCAGGCCGTCGATGGCGGCGATGTAGACGGTGCCGTCGTCCTCAATGTCCACGTCCACTTCGCATTCTTCTTGGATCTTGCGGATCATCTTGCCGCCAGGACCAATGATCTTGCCGATCTTTTCGGGGTCCACGTGGACGGTGGTGATGCGCGGCGCATAGGCCGACAGCTCCGACCTGGGTTCGGCGATGGTCTCGGCCATCTTGTCCAGGATGTGGAGACGGCCGGCCCGTGCCTGGCTTAGAGCCTCAGTGAGGATGTCGTAGCTCAGGCCCTTGATCTTGATGTCCATCTGCAAGGCCGTGATCCCCTCCCGGGTGCCCGTGACTTTGAAATCCATGTCGCCCAGGTGATCCTCCATGCCCTGGATGTCGCTCAGGATGGCGTACCTGTCGCCCTCGGAGATCAAGCCCATGGCGATGCCCCCCACTGGGCTGCTGATCGGCACGCCGGCATCCATCAGAGCCAGTGTGCTACCACATACCGAGGCCATCGAGGTCGATCCATTGGAGGACAGACACTCGGACACGACGCGCAGGGTGTAGGGAAACTCTTCTTCAGACGGGATCACCGAGCGCAGTGCTGTCTCGGCTAGCGCTCCATGGCCGATCTCGCGGCGCTTGGGGCCGCGCATGGGCCAGGTTTCGCCGGTGCTGAAGGGTGGGAAGTTGTAGTGGTGCATGTAGCGCTTCGACTCTTCGGGCCGCAGCGTATCCAGCCTTTGCACCTCGCGAGGGGTGCCCAGGGTAGCGATGCTCAACACCTGGGTCTCGCCCCGGGTAAAGATACCCGAACCATGTGCCCGCGGCAGCGTGCTGGTCAGGGTCCAGATGGGCCGGATTTCGTCGGTGCTACGCCCGTCGGCTCGCTGTCCCTTCTCCAGGATCAGTTTCCGCGTCTCCTCCTTGAGTACCTTCTGGAACACCTTTTTGACGTCTTTGGGATCGATCGTCTCATCTTCGGCGAACGAGCCCAGGATCTCGTCTTCCAGGGCAGAGGTCGCGTCGCCCCGCTCATGTTTGGCCATGGGCTGGGCGACCAACTCGGCAACCCGGTTGCCGATGCGGTTGCGAATGCGCTCCTCGTCCCGCTCCTCGATGGTCACGACCGGATAGTCGGTTTTCTTGGCTTTGCCGATCTCTTCCCGCATCTGTTCCTGCATGGTGATCAGCGGCTGGATCGCCTCGTGAGCAAGCTGCAGCGCCTGGAGGACGACTTCCTCGTGCATCTCCTTGGCGCCCGCTTCCACCATCAGGATGGCGTCTTTGGTGCCAGCCATGCGCAGATCGAGTGTGCTTTGCTCCATCTGCTCGGCCGTGGGGTTGACAATGAACTCATCATCGACCATGCCGACGCGGCAGGCCGCGATGGGTCCCTCAAAGGGGATGTCCGAGATCGTCAGTGCCGCCGAGGAACCGACGATGGCCGGGATGTCCAAATAGTTCTGTCCATCGGATGAGAGAGCGGTGACGATGATCTGGACGTCGTTGCGATAGTCCTTCGGAAAGAGGGGTCGCAAGGGACGGTCGATCAAGCGCATGGTCAGGATGCCTGCCTCGCTGGGGCGGCCTTCCCGCCGGAAAAAGCTGCCCGGGATGCGCCCGGCAGCGTAGAGCCTTTCCTCAAAGTCGACGGTCAGGGGGAAAAAGTCGATCCCCTCCCGAGGTTTCTTTGAGGCAGTTGCCGTGCAAAGCACGACCGATTCGCCCAATTGGACGAGCACAGCCCCACCTGCTTGCATGGCTAATGCGCCGGTTTGAAGCACAAAGGGCTGCTCGCCGACCTGGACGACGTACGATTTACCGTTATTCACTTTTACCTCCAAATTTGCAGGGGCAGGACAGAGTCGAGGGACTGGGGAGTAGGTCTTGAAGACCCTATCGGTTCAAGGCTCACTCCCCAATTCCTGACTCGTACTTCCCCTGGATTTAACAATACTGTCTTGCTATATGGTACGGCCTATGGCGCCGGCGATACGACCTTGCCAAGGACCATAGGCCACCCAGAGCTAACGATGTGAGCTAAGAGGTGCTATTTGCGCAACCCTAGCCGCTCAACGATTTTGCGATATCGTTCTGCGTCGTTGTTCTTGAGATAGGTCAAATGTCTTCGCCGCTGGCCTACCAGCTTGTACAAGCCGCGTCGCGAGTGATCGTCGTGTTTGTGCAACTTTAGATGCTCGGTCAATTGGCTGATCCTGGTGGTCAGCAGCGCAATCTGCACCTCTGGCGAACCGGTGTCGCCAGGGTGGACATTGTATTTCTGGATGATGTCTGACTTTTCCGCCTTTGTTAGAGACACTACCCAATCCTTTCTTAACCTGAACGCTCAAACTCTGTCACTTGGCATAGATTAGCGCGGGGAGGCCCCCGCGCCTACTCCGACAGCGTCCATTATATCACAGGTCGTGCTTTGATGCAAATGTGATTGGGTTATTCGACCAGGGCGCATAGTGGCGCCTGTTACGTGCCCAGCACCGAGCGGTAGACCTGATAGGTCTGGGCGGCGACCTGGGCTTGGGTGAAGCGCTCAAGCACTCGCTCGCGCCCCCTGCGGGCCAGATCGGTGCGCAGATCGGCATTGCCCAAGAGACGCGCCAGGTGGGCGCGCAGCACGTCAGCTTGGCCCTCGGGAAAGATCAACCCGGCATCGCCGATGACGTGAGGGATCTCGCCCGAGTCGGAGCCGACCACCGGCACGCCGCTGGCCATAGCTTCCACCAGCACCCGGCCAAACTGCTCCTTCCAATTGGGGCGTGTCCGCGAAGGGACTACCAGGGTGTCCAGTTGATGGTAGTAGGCGGGCATCTGATCGGACGGGATCCAGGAATCGAACGAGATCCGTGATGCCAGGCCCAGGTCGCGGGCTTGGTTCTGCAACATCTCCCGGGCTGGACCGCTGCCCAGGATGTAGGCCCGCCACGTACCCTGCAGGCCAGCCAGCGCCTCCAGCAGTAGGTCTACTCCCTTTTCCTTTACCAGCCGGCCCACATAGCCAACGATAAAGCCCCGGCCGGCGGGTCGCGAGCCGGGGACATAGATATCGGGGTCGACGCCGAACTGGGGGATGACGGCTGCTCGCCCTCGATATCCCTTGCTTTGCCATACCTGGCGTGACTCCTGGTTGCCGACGATGGCATAGTCGGCCTGGTTCAACACGTACCGTTCGAGCAGGCTGAACGGCGGGGGGTAGCTGCGTTGAATGTTCTGCCAGGAAAAAAAGAGGCTCTTGGCCCCGGCCCTGCGGGCCAGCCACAATGCGTGGGCTGTGGCCAGATTGTAGGGTTCCTCGTCGATGTGGACCAGGTCGGGCTGGGCGCGCCGGATCTGTTTGCCCAACCCCGGATAGAAATGCAGGTGAAAGTGGCCGTTGAGGGCCATCGGCTCGACGACCATCTCGTAGCCCTCGGTATGTTGCCGTTCCAATTCCATGGTCCCCCGCTCGTCTCGCCAGTAGGGTGGCACGACGACGGTCAGCTCCACCTCGGGCAGGCGGGCCAGTTCCTCCAGCTTTTTCTGGTAGGCGCCGACGATGCACGCCTTTGAGACCATCAGGACACGCATGGGCGGTTATGCTCCCCTTGCCGCTGCTTCGTTGTAGGCGGCCAGCGTTTCACGGGCGGTCTGTGCCCAGGTGAAACGGGCAGCCTGTTCCGGTCCACGGCGCCGGAGCTCGGCGGCCAGGGCCTCGTCCACCAGGCAGGAGAGGATGGCGCCCGCAAGGCCCTGTATATCGTTCGGGTCCACGGCAAAGCCAGCATCCCCCACGAGTTCGGGCAGCGAACTGGTGCTAGAGGTGACCAACGGGGTGCCACAGCCCAGTGCCTCCAACACCGGCAGGCCAAACCCCTCGTAGTGCGAGGGAAAGGCGGCACAGCCCGCACCGCGATACAGGGCCGGCTTGTCGTCCTCATCCACCCACCCGATCAGACGCACGACGTCGGCCAGGCCCAACGCCTCCACCAGGGGGCGAGGGTCAAAAAAGAGCGGGTCGTCTCCCTGGGGCAGTTTCCCGCCGATGACCAGGGCCACGTCGGCGTCGGCCTGGGCAACGGTGGAAAATGCCTCCACCAGGGCGGCCACGTTCTTGCGCACGTCGTGACCAGCCAGGTAAAGGACGTAGCGGCCGGGCGCGCCTCGCCTCGAACCATCGGGCAGGTCGTAGCTCAAACGGACAATCTCGTCGTCGGACCTGGGTGCCGGATTGAAATGCTCGCCAGCAGCCAGGTAGACGCAACGTACCCGCAGGTGTGACAGGCCCAGGTGCTCCTCGATGTCGCGCTTGGAGGCCAGCGAATCGGTGAGCACCAGTGCCGCCCGCCGCGCCGAGGCTGACACCAGCCGGGTATAGAGCCGCACCGGCATGTTGCCCCGGTAGGCCGGCAGCAGCAGCGGGATCAGGTCGTGGACGGTCACCACGGTGGGCACCGGTCTCCATAGAGGCGAGCCCCAATAGGGCACGTGGGCCACATCGGCTTGCCAGCGCCGCGAGATGCGGGGGAAGGCTAGTTGCTCAAAGAGTACCTTGCCCAGGTTGCCGCGCCAGGCGGGGGAGCGCAGGGGCCAGACATCCACCTGGGGGCCAGGAACCTGGAAAGGGAACCGGTCCTGCGGCGCGACCAGGAGGAATTGATGCTCCGGCGCGATGGTCGGCATCAAGCGCATCAAGTTCTGCAGATACTGCCCGCTGCCGGTGCCCGGTTGGTTCAAGAACCAGGCGTTGATGGCGATGCGCACCTCTGCTCAATCCCCGTACCCGTTGGGATGGGCTCTGTGCCAGTTCCAGGCGCTCTGGACGATGTCGCGCAGGTCCGGGTAGTGGGGCTGCCAGCCTAGCTCCTGGCGGATCTTTTCCGAGCCTGCGACCAGCTCGGGCGGGTCTCCGGGCCGTCGCGGAGCGTCCACCGAGGGGATGGGGTGACCCGTGATCTGTCGTGCTGTCTCGATCACCTCGCGGACGGTGTAGCCCTGGCCGTTGCCCAGATTGTAGGTGCGGCTGCCGTCATCGAGGGCGCGCAGGGCCAGGATGTGGGCCTGGGCCAGGTCAAAGATGTGGATATAGTCACGTACACAGGTACCGTCGCGGGTGGGATAGTCGCTGCCAAAGACCGCGATCTGGTCCCGCTGGCCCAAGGCCACCTGGAGCACGAGGGGGATGAGGTGGGTCTCTGGATCGTGATCCTCACCCCGCTCGGCGGTGGCGCCCGCGGCGTTAAAGTAGCGCAATGCTGCGTAGCGCAGGCCGTGGAGGCGATCCATCCAGTGCAGGATCCGTTCCAGGATGAACTTGGATTCGCCGTAGGGACTGCCGGGTACGATCTGTTCCTCCTCGGTGATGGGCATCCGCTGCGGCTGGTCAAAAAGGTTGGCGGTGGAGGAGAGGATAAAGCGACGCACGTCGTGATCCAGCATAGTCCGTAGCAGGTTCAGGCCGTTGGTCACATTGTCGCCCACGTACTTGAGGGGATGCTGCACCGATTCGCCCACCAATGTATAGGAGGCAAAGTGCATGACGGCGTCAAAGTTCTGCCGGGCAAAGAGCCGTTTCAGGGCTTCCAAATCGGCCAGATCGCCCAGGACAAAATCGGCCTGGGGATGCACCGCTGCGCGATGACCCTGGTATAGGTTGTCGAAAACAGTGACCTGGTCGCCCTGCCGGAGCAACTCTTCGGTCACGACGCTGCCAATATAGCCCGCGCCGCCGGTGACGAGGATCTTCATGGGTAACCTCCCAGGTTTGGTATCTGATTATACCTTGCCTTGACCTGTGGCGCAAAGCGGAGCCTGCAACAAGATTGGCCACCTGGCCTATGCTCGAATCCCCCACCTGGGTGATGCGCCGGCGCGGCTTGTGCGCTATACTGGGGCTGATAGACTCTGTATCTGTGCCTGGATGGCAAAGTCTCTGCCTGGCAGGTGCCTGTCTGCTCGATGTCCTGCTTCTGTCTGGTTCGCTGTCAGGGCCTGTGATATCATGGCTGAGCCCATGGTAAGGCTTTCAACAGAGGCGACGTGTACCCTGTTGCCATCTGCTGTGGAACCAAGGAGGTTTCCGTGACCCAGAAGCAAACTGCTCTGCCGTGGTTTGCCGCCACACTCTCGCCAGCAATCGGGCGCCGAGGTCGACTGCTTACCATCACGCTGATCGCCGCTGGCCTTCTGGCCGCCGGCCTGCTGAGCGGCTGTGCAACTGGCGATATCTCTGTCGACCCAGCGACGCCGACACCCCTGCCCACGGCGATCATCCCTGAAAAGCCGACCTATACAGTAGAACGAGGAACCGTCGTGGATACCCTCAAGTTCACCGGGCGGGTGTCACCGGTGGAGGAGGCGGAGCTCTACTTTCGCACCGACGGGCGCGTCCTCAAGGTCAACGTCGAGCGGGGAGACATGGTGCTGGCAGGCGATTTGCTGGCCGAGCTAGACGTGGAGGCGCTATACCGCCAGGTAGCCCAGGCCGAGTTGGACCTGGAGACGACCAAGGTAGAGCTGGCGAGCGCCGAGGCGGAACTGGCCCACAACCTCGAGCGGGCGCAGCTCAACCTGGCCCTGGAGCAGGTAGCCCTCGATAAGTTAAAGAACTATGATGGCGCTGCGGACCTGGCAGTGGTGGAGGCAGAGCTGGAGCAGGCAATGTTGGACCTGCAGACCGCCCAGGATCAGTACAATGCCGTGTCCCACGCTCCCAACATTGCCATGCGGCCCGAGGCGGAGGCGCTCCAGCAGGCCACGCTGGCTCACGCCCGGGCCAAGGCGGCCTACGATCAGGCGGCACGCCAGTCTGCCCAGCGCGCCTACGACGTCCGCAGCCAGCAAACACGCGTCGATCTGTCCCAGCTCGAAGTGCAGCGGCTGGAGGCAGGGGTGGACCCGCGCCTGGAGCAGGCGGTGGCCAAGGCGGAGCTGGAGTTGGCCGACCTGCAGGCCCAGATCACAGACACGCTCATCTTGGCCCCCTTTGACGGCGAGGTGACGGCAGTGAGCACCGGGGCCGGCAAGGCGGTGGAGGGGTTCAAACCGGTCCTCGTGGTGGCCGATCCGACCGAGCTCGAGGTCACGGCCGAGTTGTCGGACGACGAAATGCGCAAGCTGGGCGAGGGCCAACAGGCGACTGTCGTGTCGAGCCAGTATCCGGGGCAGGAGTTGCCCTCCAGCATCCGCTCGCTGCCTTACCCCTACGGATCGGGCGGCAGCGCTGGCGACCTGGAAGAAGACGACCGTACCACCCACCTCGAGGTAGTGCTGGACGGCGTGACCCTGGAGCCTGGAGATCTGGTTCGGGTCACGGTGGTGCTGGAGCGAAAGGATGATGTCCTGTGGCTGCCGCCGGCAGCCATCCGCACCTTCGAGGGCCGCAAGTTCGTGGTGGTTCAAGAGGGTGCCGGCCAACGCCGCGTCGATGTCACCCTGGGCATCGAGAGTGAGGATCGGTTCGAGATTGTGGATGGGCTGGAAGAGGGACAGGTGGCCATTGGGCCGTAATGGATATTGGAGATTGGATAATCAGGGACTTATAATGCGTTGGCCAATGTCCAATCTCTGACCCACAGTGACGATGGGATTACTCACGACGTTTTTCTCAACATTGGTGCTGGCCGCCAAGCGCCTGTGGAACCACCGGCTGTTGATGCTCTGCCTGCTGGCGGGGCTGGTGGCAGCGGTGGCGCTGCTGTCGAGCATTCCGATGTACGCCGAGGCGGTGCACCACCAGCTATTGCAGGGCGAATTGACCGAGGTGGGCACCTACCGGCCGCCCTTTGCCTTTCTATGGCGCTATGTCGGGACCTGGCATGGCGATATCGGCTGGGACGAGTACACGCCGGCCAACGAGTATTTATCGCAACAGGCATCGGGCGGGCTCGGCCTGCCCCTGGAGCTATCTGCCAGGCATGCCAGGACCGGCAATCTGCGCCTTTTTGCTGCTACCGATTCGCAGGCCTTTGAGGAGCGCGAGCCGCTGATGTGGACCAGTCTTGGATTCATCACCGTGTCCGCAGAGGGCGCCTCTGGTGGCCTGGAGGCGCATGTCGAGCTTGTTGAGGGCGCATTCCCGCAGGTGGGGGGAGAGGACGTGGGGGTGCTGGTCAGCCAGGCGCTGGCCGAAGAGGTGGGGTTGCAGGTCGGCGAGCGCTACGTTCTGTTTGGCGCGGAGGGTGGCGAGCAGACGGCTCAGGTGCAGGTGCCGGTGCGGGTCGCCGGGGTATGGCGAGCGCGAGATCCCGGCGAGGCGTTCTGGTTCTACCAACCCGCCTCCTTCGATGAGGTGCTGCTGACCTCGGAAGCGGTCTATGCCGGACAGGTGGTCCCTGTGTTGGAGGCGCCGGTCTCGCTAGCGGTGTGGTATCAGGTCTTGGATGGGGATCGGGTGCGTAGTGGTGATGTGCCGGGTCTCTTGGGGCAGGTGGTGATGGCCGAATCGCGGGCTGCGGCCCTGCTGGCCAACACCAGCCTGGATGTTTCGCCCGTCGAGGCTTTGGCGGCCTATCGCCAGGCGGCCCGCCTTCTGACGGTGATGCTTACCGTCCTGTCCATCCCGGTTGTGGGTTTGATCCTCTATTTTGTGGCCTTGATCGCCGGGCTGGTGGTCCGGCGGAGCCAGGCCGAGATTGCCGTCCTGCGCAGCCGGGGGACGACGCGGCTGCAGGTGGTGATCGTCCATCTGCTGGAGGGTTTGCTGGTGGGTGGCGCCGGGCTGGTGGGAGGGCTGGCGTTGGGACGGTGGCTGGCGCGGTTGATGGGCCAGATGCGGACCTTCCTCGACCCGGCCCTGTTGAGGGCTTCGGGCCTGCCAGAGGAGCCGCTGTCCATCGTCGTTACGCCGACGGCCCTGTGGTATGGCCTGCTGGGCGTGGGCCTGGCGGTGCTGGCCCTGCTGGTCCCGGCCCTGGTTGCATCGCGACATACCATCGTCACGTTCAAGTGGGAGCGAGCCCGGGCACTGCTCCGCCCAGTGTGGCAGCGCTACTTTCTCGACCTTCTCCTGTTGGTGCCGCCGCTCTACGGCTGGTACCTTCTGCGCCAGCAAGGCACCGTCGCCTTGCTGGGCCAGGGCGATGATCCCTTCTCTAACCCGTTGCTATTCCTGGTGCCGGTGCTTTTCTGTTTCTCTCTGGCGCTGCTTTTTGCCCGCTTCTTTCCCTGGCTGATGGGGGCACTGGCCTGGCTGGCCAAATGGCTGCCCGGGACAACGCCTCTCCTGACGCTGCGACAGCTTGCCCGCTCGGCAGGCCAGTATACGGGACCGCTGCTTCTGCTGTCCCTGACGCTCAGCCTGGCGATCTTTACGGCTTCGATGGCGGTCACACTGGACAGCCACCTGCGGGACGGGGTTTATTACCAGACGGGCGCCGACCTCAACCTGGCCGAGATGGGCGAGAGCACCGAGGATCCAGAGCAGCGGGGCCAACCCGGCCAGCCCTCTGTCCCAACGGCGCCGGACGAGGAGGGGCCACGCTGGCTCTTTCTGCCGGTAGGCGAGCATCTTCAGGTTCCGGGGGTGGAGGCGGCGGCGCGAGTGGGCGACTATGGCGCCACGGCCAACATCGGCCAGCGGCAGCAGACAGGCAGGCTGGTCGGCGTGGACCGGCTGGACTTTCCGGCGGTGGCGTTCTACCGGTCGGACTTTGCCGGGGGCGAGTCGATGGGCGGGTTGATGAACCGCCTGGCGGTGAGCCCATCCAACCTGTTGGTCAGCCGCGGTTTCATGGCCCGCAATGGGCTGTCGGTGGGCGATCCGCTGCGGATGATGGTGAGCGCCGCCGGCGAGTCCCACGAGATCGAGTTCACCGTCGCAGGTCCGCTGGACCTGTTTCCCACGCTGTACCCTCAGGATGGCCCCTTTTTTGTGGGCAACCTGGACTATGTCTATGAGGGGCTGGGCGGTACCTTCCCCTACGATGTCTGGCTGGCCACCGACCCATCGGTGCCTGGAGAGGAGATTGTGGCCGGTGTCCGGGACCTGGGGCTGGCCGTCGTCGCGGCTGAAGATGCCGGGGAGACGATCGCGGCAGAGCAGACCCGACCGGAGCGTCAGGGACTGTTTGGCCTGCTGTCGGTCGGGTTCCTGGCCTCGGCCATCCTGACGGTCCTTGGCTTCCTGGTCTATGCTATCGTCTCGTTTCAGCGGCGCTTCATCGAGCTGGGGATGCTGCGGGCGGTGGGCTTGTCGGTGGGGCAAATGGGTGGTTATCTGGCCGGCGAGCAGGCGCTGCTGATCCTGACTGGCGGAGGGCTGGGCACGGTTTTGGGCGTTCTGGCCAGCTTGATGTTCATCCCCTACCTGCAGGTGGGTGCCGGCAAGACGGCCCAGGTGCCGCCCTTTGTGGTACAGATCGCCTGGAGCCAACTGTGGACCATCTATACGGTCTTTGGGGCAATGTTTGTGATCGCGGTAGGCGCGCTGATCGTGTTGCTGGTGCGGATGAAGGTGTTTGAGGCGGTAAAGCTAGGAGAGGTGGGGTGATAAAACAGCGGATGGGCAGGATTCTCGGATCAGCCTGACGCACGGGAGAAAAGATCCGCAAATCCCGCCAATCCGCAGTTCTGGGAGCCTGACGTGACCACTCTACTACACAAGGAACTGACTGGAACCATCATCGGCGTCTATTATGACGTCTACAACAATACCAGCCGCAGCTATCCGGAGTACATCTACGAAGGAGCAATGGCACACGACCTGCGGAAATTGGGCATCACATGCCGGCGCCAAACCGTGTACGAAGTATGGTACAAAGACAAAAAAGTCGGGGAACAGCATTTGGACATGTTTCTGGCCGACGAGGTTATCGTTGAACTTAAGGTCGCATCGGAGCTTACGCGCCTGAACAAGGCCCAGGCCATGTCATATCTGAAAGTGACCAATAAGCAGGTCGGCTTGCTGTTCAACTTTGGCGGTTCACAGCCCCAGTTCAAACGGCTGTACTTTCAAGAGCGTGAGCCGAGGAGCAATCAACAGGCTATGCACCAATCTATCGCCAGCATGCCCGACGGCTATCTGGATCCCGAACTGACCTGGGAGATCATCGGCGGCTTGCTTGAGGTGCATAGCACCCTGGGCCCAGGTTTCATCTACCGAATCTACGCCAATGCCTGTTTCCACGAACTCCAGCTTCGCGGCTTGGATGTGAAAGCAGAGCGCGAGTTTCAAGTCATCTATAAGGGCGAAGCCATTGGGACGATCAAATTCACCCACCTACGTGTCGAAGACAAGGTAATGGTTTTTCCCGTCGCCGTCACGGACGTCAATGACATTCGTCTAAACAATCTTAAGGACTGGATGCACATCGAGTCCGTGCCATTGGGCATCCTGGCCAACTATTACGAAGAATCACTAAAGCCAATCGTCCTGCGGGTATAGGATCCGCAAATCCTGCCCATCTGAGGTTCTAATGACATCTCCTTTCATCAATTGTGACAACTTGGTTAAAATCTACCAGATCGCCGACCTGGAGGTGGTGGCGCTGCAGGGGCTGGATCTGACCGTGGCGCCGGGGGAGATGCTGGGTATCGTGGGTGCCTCGGGGAGCGGCAAGAGCACGCTGCTGAACATCCTGGGCGGGTTGGACCACCCTTCGGCGGGCAGGGTCAGCGTGGACGGCCAGGACTTGCTCAAGCTGTCGGCGCTGGCCCTGGACCGTTACCGGCGCTCCCAGGTTGGCTTTGTCTGGCAGCAGACGGCCCGCAATCTGATCCCCTACCTTTCGGCGCGGGAGAATATCGAGTTGCCGATGACGGTGGCCGGGCTGGGCCTGCGGGCAAAGCGCGCCCGGTCGCGGGAGATGCTAGAACGAACCGGTCTGTGGGAGCACCGGCGGCACCGGTTGGCGCAGCTATCGGGCGGGCAGCAACAACGGGTGGCCATTGCCGTCGCTCTGGCAAACCAGCCCAAGCTCCTGCTGGCCGACGAGCCGACCGGCGAGGTGGACTCGGCCACGGCCCACAGCCTGCTAGACCTGTTCCGTGAACTAAACCAGACCTATGGTCTGACGACCGTCATTGTGACCCACGATCCGCAGATCGCGCGGCGTGTGGACCGCGTTGTCGCCATCCGCGACGGCAGGACGAGCACCGAGACCATCCGGCGGGTGAGCCAACTGGAACGGGTCATGGTCGGGGAGCGCCAGCAGGAGGACCCTGGCGAGGAGGATGAGGCATACCAGGAGTATGTCGTGCTCGATTCAGCGGGCCGGTTGCAGGTGCCCCGAGAGTATCTGGAGCAGCTCAGCATTGGCGATCGGGTGACCTTGGATGTGGTGGAAGAGGGGATTCTGATCCGTCCCGTGGCCGGCCGCGAGGCAGCGGTGACCCCCTTGCTGGCTGGCCTGGAGGATGAGGAGCCGCCCCCTCCACCCAGGCGAGGGTTGCGAGGATGGTGGTCGCGCACCAGGAGGGGGGAGGGTTCCCGGAAGCGTGGAGTGGTCAAAGACTAGCCATCTGGCCAACGCCAGATCACCCACCCGGCCAATGCCCTGGATGGCTGGATCGAGTATAATCGATAGGGGTTTATGCGTACCAAGGAACCGTGAGAGAAGCGAGGTGTATCATGAGGAAGGCTGTATTGGTGATCTGTATTGCAGCGATGCTGCTAGTAGCCTGTGGCGGTGGCGAGGCAACCGAGGCGCCGCTGCCCACCGAGGTTCCGCTGGCGCCGACGGTCGAGCAGGAGGTGCAACAGGGTACAACGCCTGAGGCCAAGCCGGAAGCGGAACAGGCCACGGTCCGATTTGCCATCTTTGACTGGGACCGGCCGGCCTACGAGAGCCTGATCGAGGCCTTTGAGGAGGACAACCCTGACGTAAAGGTACAGGTGGTCTCCGCCAACGAGGTTTTGGAGTTTGGGGCCCTCATCGAGATCGAGTTCCCCGATGATGCCTCGCGCCGCCTGGCCTCGGCGGCCGATGTGTTCAGCCTGGGGGGATCGCGCCAGGATGTCCAGGAGGGGTTGATCCGTGACCTGACCCCCTTTATCGACGCCGATCCCGATTTGCAGCCGGATGACTTTTATCCCAATGCACTGGAGACTCACCAGTGGGATGGGGGTACCTGGGCCTTGCCCTATGCGCTCAACTACCAGTTGATCTTTTTCAACAAGGATGCCTTTGACGGCGCGGGCGAACCCTATCCAGAGGTCGGTTGGAGTTGGGATGCTTTTGTGGCCAAGGCAAATGCCCTCACGGTGCGTGACGGTGGGGACGTGAGCCAGTGGGGCTTTGTTCCCGCCGGGCCGCAGGATCGCACGCTTGTCGAGAGCCAGGTAGGACTGGTGATCGACGACTCGTCCGACCCGCCTGTGCCCCGCCTCGACCAGGCAGAGGTGATCGACGCCGTGCGTTGGTACGCCGACCTGTTCCTCAAGGATCAGGTGGCGCCCTACTTTGAGCCACAGGAGGAAGAATCGGAGGGCCCAAGCTTGTCGGAACAGCAGGTGCTCATCGACAAGGGACAGGCGGCCATGTGGCGCGATACCGACGTCCTGTGGTGGTACCGCAACCAGCAGGGCAACGTGGGCGCGGTGCCTTTCCCGGTGGACAGTCCAGATGCGCACACGACCCCTGTCTCGACGCAGAGCCTGGTCATGAGTTCGGGGACCCAGCAGCCCGAGGCCGCCTGGCGCTTCCTCGACTTTATGAGCCGGCAAACCGTCGGCAGCCTGGCGGCGGGCGTGCAATCGCTGCCGGCGCGCCGGTCGACGGCAGAGAGCGGCGGGTTCTGGGATGACACAGATGCAGAGCTGGCCGAAGCGCTGCGTTATGCCATCGATCACAGCTACAGCCCGCGCTATATCGCCGGCCACGACGCCTTTTCCGATGCCCTGGGAGCCATCCTGAGTGGCGACCAGGCGGTGGAAGATGCCCTGGCTGCGGCGCAGACGGAGGCCGAAGCCGAGATCCAGGGCGACCTGGCCGAGCAGGCCGAGGCCACACCAGCACCCACCGTCGTCGTCGCAGCGGAGGAGGAGGCGCCGGTGAGCGCGGATGCGGTCACCATCGAGTTCATGCCCGGCCTGGGTTCGCTCAACCTGGAACCCTATCGCGACCTGGCCGACCAGTTCCAAGAGGCCAATCCTGACCTGGTGGTCGAGCTCAAGATGATCGATTTGACGTCCGGGGCGGTCCCCGATCTGCCCTCCATGGCCGGTACCAGCGATTGCTTCCAGTGGTTCCCCGGCTTCCAGGATGCACAGGTTCGGGAATCGATCCTCAACCTCGAGCCGTTCCTGGATGCTGATCCTGCCTTTGGCAAGGACGACTTTTTTCCCCAGGTGTTGAAAGAGTTTACCTGGCAGGGCCAGGTCATGGGCCTCCCGGCCGATATCACGCCCTACGTCGTCGAGTACAACAAGGATCTGTTCGACGCCGCCGGAGTGGACTATCCGACGCTGGACTGGACGCCCGACGAGTTCCTGGCCGCGGCCGTGGCCACGACCCAGGGGGAGGATGAGACAAAGCAGTACGGCTTTGTGCCCCAGATGTACGAGCTCAACGACATTCTGGTGCTGTCCACGGGGCTGGGCGCCAATCTGGTTGACGAGAATGCAGATCCACCGGCCTTTACCTACAACGATCCAAGCGTGGTCGAGGCCCTACGTTGGTACGCCGGCCTGACTACGGAGCACGGTGTCAAGCCGATCCTTCTGGCCGACATTACCAAGCTGGCGGGCGCCTCCAGCCTGACTTTGGAGCGGGAGGCCATGATCAACGAAGGGCGGGCGGCGATGTGGACCAGCACGGGGGCGACGGCCGGTGTTTATGGCGACCGGGGCGATCTGAACCTTGGCTCGGCTCCCCTGCCTGCAGAGCCCGGCACGGCGGGCGGTAGCTACTCGGGGGCCAGCGGCTACTTTATCTCGGCCGAGACCGAGAACCCGCAGGCCTGTTGGTCATGGATCACCTACCTGACCAGCCAGCCGGGTGCGGTGCAGGGGTTGCCGGCCCGAATCTCGGTGGCTGAGTCGAACGAGTACCGCCAGCAGGTGGGCGCAGAGCGGGCCGATGTCTATCTGGCCAGTATCGGCGACGCCGAGGAGGCAACTGTCTCCCAGCTCCTGGCTGAGGAGGAGTGGTTGGGCGGGGCGATCTACTGGTTGGGGCAAGCCTACAGCCAGGTCATCGAAGGGGAGGCCAGCGTCGAAGATGCGTTGGACGCGGCGCAAAAGCTGGCCGACGATTACCGGGCCTGTGTCATCACTGCCGGCGATTTCAGCCAGGAAACGTGGCAGACCTGTGCCCAGGAAGTAGATCCCAGCCTGCCCGCTTTCCTGTTCGCAGGTCAATAGTGAGGCTGGAGGATGAATCACCGCGCGTGGTGCGTGAGGCTTCCAGATCGCGCACCACGCCGGGATTGCATGGATCAGAGATGATGGCTAAGGGATCAGACTGGATCGTTCGAACTGAGGCCTTGACGCGGGTCTATCGAGTGGGGGCGCGAGAGGTGAATGCCCTCCAGGACGTCAGCCTGGAGGTGGAGCGGGGCCGGTTCGTGGCGCTTCGCGGGCGCTCCGGCTCGGGCAAGACAACCCTTCTCAACTGCATCGGCGGGTTGGACCGGCCCACCTCGGGCCTGGTCTGGCTCGAAGGGCAGGACGTGACCGCCATGCCGGAGCGACGGCGGGTACGCCTGCGCCGGAAAAAGATCGGCTTTGTATTCCAGTCCTTCG
>JASFHU010000014.1:0-17206 GCA_050123055.1 Anaerolineae bacterium | reverse complement strand
AGATGGGCGCTGCTGCCGGATCCAGAGGGCAGCGCGTGATCTGGTTCAGCCTCCAACAAGAACTGGATGAGGGGGCCTTTTTGCACAACGATGAGCTGGTCCTGCGGCTGGCCGGGTGGGAGACTGTACTCTGCAGGGCGGGGGATCTGAGGCTGCGCGGCCGCCATAACCTGGCCAACGCGCTGGCTGCCGCTGCCCTGGTGGCGTCGGCGAGTGGGGCCTGCGAGGCCGGTACCGGCCCCGTAGACCTGCCCATGGAGGCCCTGCGCCGGACCGTAACTTCATTCCCCGGCGTCGAGCACCGCCTGGAACTGGTTCGTGAGCGGGAAGGGGTACGTTGGTACAACGACAGCAGCGCCACCACGCCGGAGCGGACGGTGGCTGCCCTGCGTTCGTTCAATGGGCCCATCGTGCTCCTGGCCGGCGGTCGTGACAAGTATCTTCCTTGGGACGAGATGGCGGCTGTGACCTGGCGCAAGGTACGCCACCTGGTCCTCTTTGGCGAGGCTGCGGGGCTCATCGAGGGGGCAATGCGCGACGCGCAGCATGATGTAGACCAACCACAACGAGAGACAACCGTCCATCAGGCCGGATCGTTGGCCCAGGCCGTCGATCTGGCTGCCCGGCTGGCCCAGCCTGGTGATCTGGTGCTCCTCTCGCCTGGCGGCACGAGCTTTGACGCCTACCAGGATTTTCCAGCCCGCGGGGAACACTTTCGGCAATTGGTACACGATCTGGAGTGAATCATGTTTCGAAGGTCAAAAGCTGAGGTCTCGGGCTCGCCAGACTGGATCTTGCTGTCCATCACCTTGGCGCTCATCGCTCTGGGGCTGATGATGGTGTACAGCTCTACGTCAGACCTGGGATATCGCGAGTACGACGACGCAGCCCACTTTTTCAAACGCCAGATCCGGTGGCTGCTGGTTGGGCTGGTGGCCATGTTTGTGGCGGCCCGGATGCCCTACCGGTATTGGATGACGCTCTCGATCCCGATCATGGCCGTGGCCCTGCTCTTGTTGGTAGCTCTCGTCATCATCAGGGAGGGAAGGTTGCTGATCGGCCAGTCGGTGTCGCCGGTGGAGCTGGCAAAAGTGGCCATGGTGATCTATATCGCCCACTGGCTGTCCTCCAAGGAGGGACAACTCGGCAGGCTGCCCTATGGGTTGTTACCCTTCACCATTATGGTTGGCGTGATCACTGGTCTGGTCGTAGCACAGCCCGATATCTCTGAGGCCATGGTCATTGTGATGGTGGCGGTGGTGATGTTCTTCATGGCTGGTGCCGATCCGATCCAGTTTGTCATTGGTATCGTGGGTGGAGGGGCGGCCTTTGCCTTTGTTATCACGCGCATACCCTACGCGATGGAGCGCTTGCAGCCCTATCTCACTGAGATGCGGGATCCGCTGAACAGTGAGAACTTTCAATTGAGCCAGGGACTGATTGCCCTGGGGAGTGGAGGGATCCTTGGCCTGGGAGCGGGCAATGGACGGATGAAGTTCCAATGGTTGCCTGCCGCACATACCGATAGCATTTTTGCCCTGGTTGGCGAAGAGTTGGGTCTGATAGGTTGTCTGCTGTTGGTCGGGCTGTTTGGCTTCCTGGCCTATCGCGGTTTGCGCATCGCGTCCACGGCCCCGGATGCCTTTGGTAGGTTGTTGGCCCTCGGGGTGACCTGTTGGATCACCTTCCAGGCATTGATCAACATGTCGGTCGTGACCGGTACGATGCCCTTTACCGGTATTACGTTGCCCTTCATCAGTGTCGGTGGATCGTCGCTGACGATGTGCATGATCGGGATAGGCATCATGCTCAGCGTTTCGCGGGCGGCCAATGCAGAAGGAGTAGCGGGCTATGAAGCTCGTCGTGTCAGGAGGCGGGACGGGGGGGCACGTCTATCCCGCCCTGACGGTCATCAACACCCTGTGTGAGCCCAAGCCAGCGGGTACGGCCTTGCCAACGCTGACCTTGGCCGACCTGCGATGGATTGGCAGCCGCGGTGGGATCGAGGAGGATCTCGTCGAGCGCGCTGGGATCCAGTTTATCGGGCTGGCTGCCGGTGGCCTGCGGGGCATGGGGTTCTTGGTCAAGATCCGCAACACCTTGCGCATCCTCGGCAGTGTGGGGCGGGCGCGAGTGGCCCTGGTCAAGTTTGAGCCCGATGCCGTCCTGGTGACAGGAGGCTATGCCTGCGTGGCGGTCACGCTGGCCGCCTGGCTGCAATGGATACCGGTGGTCATCTATCTACCCGACATCGTGCCCGGTCTGGCGATCCGTTTTCTGAGTCGCTTCGCGGCCAAGGTGACGGTGACCAGCGAGGAATCGTATCACTTTTTTAAGCGAGAGAAGGTGGTGGTGACTGGCTATCCGGTTCGCCCTGACATCTATGACCTGGATCGGGACAGCGCTCGCCGCGGCTTGGGCCTGGACTCTGACAGCAAGACCCTGCTGGTGTTTGGCGGCAGCCGGGGAGCGCGGAGCATCAACCAGGCGTTGGTGGCTGGCCTGCGCGAACTGCTGCCTGCCTGCCAGATCGTGCACGTAAGTGGTAGGCTGGATGCCGATTGGGTGGCGGGGATGGCCAAGAGCCTGCCAGAAGCATTGCGGGGACGGTATCATCACTACGCCTATCTGCACGACATGCCACAGGCGCTGGCAGCGGCTGACCTGGCCGTGTCTCGAGCTGGGGCGGCGACTATGGGCGAGTTTCCTGCTGCCAGGCTGCCTGCGATCCTGGTGCCCTATCCCCATTCAGGGCAACATCAGGACCCCAATGCGGCCTATATGGCACGGAACGGGGCAGCGGAGGTGCTGGCCGATTCCGAGTTAGAGGGGAGACTGGTGCCCAAGGTGTTGGCCTTGCTTCGGGATGAAGAAATGCTAGCCGAGATGCGCGAGTCGGCCCACGCCATGGCCCGACCCGACGCCGCCGAGGCCATTGCCGGGCAACTGTGGTTCTCGGCCCGGCAGCGTGCCCTTCGTGCCTCCGCGGATTCGGGGGGCGGGGAGGGAGGGAAGGCACAGCCATGATCCCTGTCGAATATCTGTGGCTTACACTGATCGGTGTCTTTGGCGTCGTTGCCATGGGTCGCGGTCTATGGAAGGAACTGGGTGTCTCTTGTGTCATGCTATTGACACTTTTTGTGCTCAAGTTTGGCTGGAAGACGGTAGGGGCCAACGTCGTGGAAGTTGTTCCGGGCGGTCTCTCGTCAGCCATGGTGCAGGCCCTGTACTACATTCTCCCGACCGCCTTCATGGCCTTCATTTCCTACCATGGCATTAGCCTGACGTTCCCGATCAAGCAATCGACAGGGCTCACCAAGGCCATCCTAGGATTCCCTGGCGGGATCCTGAACGGCTATCTCATCGCTGGCACCTTCTGGGACGCGTTCAACCTGGCCGATTATTTCGGGCTCAAAGTACCGATGGGCTCCACGGGCACCACCGTCGCCATCAGCGAATCTGTGACGCCTCTATACAACACACTGGTACAGTACCTGCCCGTGACCTTCGTGAACGAATTTATCTTCCTTGCGCTGGGCATGATCCTGCTCGTGGCCATCATACTCAAGTAGAAGCATTATGGGACTGCTAAAAGAGGGCACGCACATTCATCTTGTAGGCATTGGCGGCATAGGGCTGTCGGCCATTGCCCGCGTGCTCAATGGTTGGGGGTACCGGGTATCGGGCTCTGACCGGGAGCTCTCGCCGCTCACCGATGCTCTGATCGCCGAGGGGATCACCGTCTATGCCGGACACCGGGCCGAGCAGGTGGGGGCGGCGGACCTGGTCGTCATCTCGTCGGCCATTCCGGCGGCCAATCCTGAGGTGCTCGAGGCAAAACAGCAGGGCCTGCCCGTGGTCAAGCGGGACCAGATCCTGGGCGAATTGACCGCCGCCAGGACCACCATCGCCGTCGCTGGCGCTCATGGAAAAACGACCACCAGCGCAATGATTGCCTGGATCCTGATCGAGGCAGGCCTGGATCCGACCTTTGTCGTCGGCGGCGTGCTGCAGAACCTGAACACCAATGCCCGGGCCGGGGACGGGCCGCACTTTGTTATCGAAGCCGACGAGTACGACCGGGCATTCTTGGGGCTGCAGCCCGACGTGGCGGCAATCACGACGCTGGAACACGACCACCCGGACTGCTACCCCACCTTTGACGAGATGCGGGCTGCCTTTGTCGAGTTCGCAGAGCGTGTGCCCGCTCAGGGGCTGCTCATCGTCTGCGGGGAGGACAGAGAGGGCAACGAGCTGGCCGCGCGCCTGGACGGCCAAGGGCGCCGGCTGGAAACCTACGGGCTTGAGCCAGAGTGGGACTGGTGGGCCGAGGGCGTGCACTTGGGCAACAGTGCTGCCTTTGAGGTCTGGCGCAAGGGCAAGCGGCTGGGAACCTGTGCCTTGCAGGTGCCTGGACGCCACAACGTGCTCAACGCCATGGCTGCGCTGGCGGCCAGTCACGAGGTCGGCGTCGAGTTCGGCCTGGCTGCAGCCGCGCTCACACGATTCCGCGGCACAGAGCGTCGCTTTGAGGTCAAGGGACACGTGGCAGGGGTCACGGTTGTGGATGATTATGCCCATCATCCCACCGAGATCCAAGCCACCCTGGGCGCAGCCCGGTTAAAGTATCCGGGCAGAGGGGTCTGGGCTGTCTTTCAACCCCATACGTATAGCCGCACGGCGACGCTGCTGGAGGACTTTGCCGCTGCCTTTGAAAAAGCCGATCATGTGTTGGTGACCAAGATCTATGCGGCGCGGGAGCGGGATACCCTGGGCATGTCGGGCGCATTGGTGGCCGGCTGTATGACCCATCCCGATGCGGAGTATGTAGAGACACTGGAGGAAGCGTCCCAGATCCTGTTGGACAGGGTGCAATCTGGCGATGTGGTCATCACCCTGGGCGCCGGGGACGGCTACCTGATCGGTGAACGTGTGCTGGAGGGCCTCCAGGCGCGGCAGAGCGCAGGATAGAAGTTGTCCAAAAACAACTTCCAAGCTTTGTCCGCTAATGGCTGAGTACAAAGTGCGAAGTTATTGGCGGACAAAGCCATAGATGCCAGCTCTGTCCCTCGAAGGTCGAGAACAGGGGAGGCCTGGGAACGGGAGTGTGACAGATGGGTGGATTGGTGGACAACGATAATAGGGCAACCGGGGAGAGGCTTGGGTCATCAGGACTGATGGACCGGCTGAACCGCGTGCGCAAGCGCAAGCAGGCCCACAGTGGGCAACGTGTCGGCGCAGAGGCCATTAGGAGACTCTTGAGGGAAGAGCAAAGGCGCTGCCGTGGCGGCTGAGGCCCATTCCCCGGACCCTGGTCGCCTGTTCGACCGATTGCGGGTTGCCCTGGGGACAGACGCTGTGCAGGCCAATGAGCCACTGGCTCGCTACACGGCGTTGCGTATCGGCGGTCCGGCAGATCTGTTCGCTTCGGTGGTCAGTGTGCAGGCGCTGCGCCAGGCGGTCGAGCTGGCCTGGGAATGCCAGGTACCATGCCACGTCCTGGGGGGGGGCTCCAATGTCCTTGTGAGCGATGCCGGCGTGCGCGGACTGGTGGTGCTCAATCGTGCTCGGGCGGTCACCTTTGGGGACTTGTGGGTAAGGGCTGAGAGTGGCGCGTCGTTCTCGACCCTGGCCCGGCGGTGTGTAGCCCGAGGGCTGGCCGGACTCGAATGGGCAGCCAGTATCCCCGGCACGGTAGGTGGCGCCGTCATCGGCAACGCTGGGGCTTGGGGTGGGGACGTGGCCTCGACGCTGGTTCGGGCCACCATCCTCGCGCCGGGCGGAGGCGCAGTGGACTGGCCAGTGGATCGGTTCGGCTATGGATACCGGACCAGCGTTCTCAAACGGCAGTCTTTGGGGAGCACGCCCCGCGCCATCGTGCTGGCGGCTGAATTCGCCCTCCAGGCGGGTGACCGGGGAGCGCTGGATGGCAAGGTGGCCGATATAGCCGCCCGGCGCAAGGCGAGCCAGCCGCCGGGTGCCACCTGTGGCTCGGTCTTCAAGAATCCAGCCGCTGACTATGCAGGGAGGCTCGTCGAAGCTGCCGGACTGAAGGGGAAGTGCAGGGGGGGAGCCGAGATCTCGAACGTGCACGCAAATTTTGTCGTCAATCACGGACAGGCAACAGCAACCGATGTGAAGGCCCTGATCGATGAGGCGTGCTTGGCAGTCCAGGCCCAGTTTGGTATCTCGTTGGAGCTAGAGATCGAGCTGATGGGAGCGTGGTAGGGAGCGGTTCGCCGGGCAGCATTCCCAGAAGTGCGGGAAACGGCAGGAGCCGCCGGGCAGGCACTAGTACCAAGGGATGAGCTTTAGTACCCTAGGACTAGTATCCAGAGATTTGCAATATACTAGATATTGTGGTAGAATGACTATGGGAGAGAAAGTAAGGGTTGGGCTCATTTTCGGAGGGCGCTCGGGCGAGCATGAAGTTTCGCTGATGTCCGCCCAGGGTGTGATGGGCGCCATCGATAGGGAAAAGTACGAGGTCGTCCCCATCGGCATCACCAAGGGAGGCCGCTGGCTGGCAGCGGGTGATCCGATGAAAGCTCTGAGTTCTGGAGTGACGGCCGAGAGCAATCCTGCCCTGTTGCTGGCGGAACCATCGCCCCAGGGCTTGATGCGCCTCGAAACCCGGGAGCAGGAACGAGCCCTGAAGGCCGTCCAGGTAAGCCAGTTGGATGTCGTCTTTCCCATTCTCCACGGCCCTTATGGGGAGGATGGGACGGTCCAGGGACTCCTGGAGCTGGCTGGTCTTCCATACGTGGGGGCTGGGGTGACCGCCTCGGCAGTGGGGATGGACAAGGCGCTCTTTAAGGACATCATGCGCGCCCATGGACTTCCAATAGTCCCCTACCTCATCGTTAAGCGCAAGTCATGGGAACGGGAACCTGAAGAGACAGTGGCCCGGATCGAGGCCGAGCTCGGCTACGACTGCTTTGTCAAGCCGGCCAACCTGGGCTCCAGTGTCGGCATCTCCAAGGCTCACAACCGTTCAGAACTTTGTGCGGCGCTGGATGAGGCGGCACGCTACGACCGCAAGTTGGTCATCGAGGTGGCTGTCGATGCCAGAGAGATCGAGGTCAGCGTGCTGGGGAACGACGAACCGATGGCCAGTGTGCCCGGCGAGATCGTGCCCTGCAACGAGTTCTATGACTACTCGGCCAAATACCTGGCTGGAGAGTCGGATCTGCTGATTCCGGCGCCTCTCCCGGACGAGACTGCCGATCTGGTGCGGCGGCTTGCCACGGAGGCCTATCTGGCCATCGACTGTGCGGGCATGGCCCGGGCCGATTTTCTGCTGGACAGGGAAACGGGCCAGGTGTACGTTAACGAAGTGAATACCCTACCCGGCTTTACACCCATTAGCATGTATCCAAAGCTGTGGGAGGCCAGCGGCGTGTCTTACACCGAGCTGATCGACCGGCTCATCCAGTTGGCGCTGGAGCGTCATGCGGACAGGCACCGGTCGGCTACCGAGTACCAGGTCCCGGAGGAGTAGGACGTGCGCATTCAACTGACCGGCGACCAGAAGGGGAAGCGGGTTCGCAAGAAGGCGCGAAAGGGATGGGGGCGCCGTCGCCCGCATACCTTTGAGGCGGCCATTACCCTGACCCAGGACCAGGTCGGAGGAGCATCGCGGAAACGGCGCTGGCCGGGCAAGCGGAGCCAGGCAAAACGCAGCCGGACCGGACGAGAGCGCGGTGCACGGCGGCGGATAGAGGATCCGGCGCAGGGCCCCTCGTCAAGTCCGGGCAGGCGCGCGATCCGGTGGCGCTCCGTTGCCCTGCGCTTCCCGGTTGTCCTGGCCCTGGTGGCCCTCATCGGACTGGCCGTCTATGCCTCGACCGATGCCCGGTTCTTTGTCTACGGCGCCCAGATCGTCGGCGTGCAGCATCTGCAGGCAGAAGAGATCTACCAGGCTGCCGGGGTGCACGAACAGAACATCTTTTGGGTCGATCCCCAGGCGGTGGCCAGGCGGGTTGTGGACCTGCATGGCATCAAAGCAGTGCGTGTTCGCTCCGAGTTGCCCGCATTGGTGTCCATTGAGGTGGAGGAACGCGAGCCGGTGGTCATGTGGCGAGCCACTACCCAGAATGAGGACCTATGGCTGGATGGTGATGGCGTGGTGTTGCCCTACCACGGTGATGTGCAGTCGCCGGACATGATCTTTGTCGTGGATCATGGCGAGCGCCATCTGCAACTGGGTGACCGCATCGAACCGGACGGCATCGTTCAGTCGGCACGGCAACTGGCGGCGAAAGTGCCGGGGGTGAAGGTGTTTACTTACCAGCCAGGTTGGGGGCTGAGTTTCACGCAGGGCACGGATCAAGCCGAATGGCCCGTATATGTGGGTACCAGCGAGGACCTGCTACACAAGATCCAGGTCTTGCAGGCACTGACCGATTACCTGCAAGCCAACAACATCCATCCTCGCTACGTGGATGTGCGCTGGCCGGATCACCCGGTCTATGGCCGGCTGGATGGCAAGATGGTACAGGGAGGCGAATAGGTCCGTGTGGTGGTTGCCGGTACTGGGATTGCTGGTCGGTGTGGCGTTGGGGATGGTCTTTTCACTGACCATCCCGGCGCAATACTCGCGCTACACGGCCATGGCCCTGCTGGCTGCTCTGGACTCGGTGCTGGGGGCTGCGAGGGCCGAGCTGGCCGGCGAGTTTGACCACCGCATCTTTCTGACGGGCTTTTTCGTGAATATCTTTCTGGCCGGCATCTTGACCTTTTTGGGTGACCGGCTGGGGGTCGAGTTGTACCTTGCGGCCATTGTGGCCTTTGGGGTGCGAATGTTCAACAATCTGGCCATCATCAGACGGCAATTGCTGGAGCGCTGGGCTTGGCCCAAACGCGCCCAAGGGGCAAACGGTGACTGAACCGAGGACGATTGTCAGTATCGATGTGGGGACCACCAAGGTCTGTACGCTGGTGGGCGAGGTATACGAGGACGGCCAACTGCGCATCATCGGAGTGGGTGTGGCGCCTTCACGAGGTCTGCGCAAGGGGGTCGTGGTCAACGTCCATGAGGCCACAGAGGCTATTACCGCCTCGGTGCGCAAGGCAGAGCGAATCTCGGGCTATCAGATCACCAGCGCCTACGTTGGCGTGGGCGGCGGGCATGTTTCGGCCATCAACAGCCGGGGGGTGGTCGGCATCTCGCGAAGCGCGCGGGGCATCAGCGAGTTTGACATCGAGCGGGCCCTCGATGCGGCGCGGGCGATCGCCATACCTCACAACCGGGAGATCATCCATACCATCCCGCGTGGCTACGTGGTCGATGGGCAGGAAGGGGTCAAAGATCCCGTCGGCATGCAAGGGATACGGTTGGAGGTAGAGACGCACATTGTCACCGGGGCTTCGACCTCGGTGAGTAACCTGGTCAAGTGCGTGCGCGACACCGGGGTGGAAGTTGATGATCTCATCCTGCAGCCATTGGCCTCGGGCGAAGCGGTACTGAAGGAGACAGAGCAAGAGATGGGTGTCGTGCTGGCTGACATTGGGGGCGGTACGACCGACATCGGGATCTTTATCGAGGGTAGCATCTGGCACACCGTTGTCCTGGGGACGGGAGGCGAGCACCTAACGCGCGACGTGGCCGTGGGTCTGCGGACCCCTTTCAACACGGCCGAGGAGCTCAAGATCCAGTATGGTCACGCGGTCCCTGCGTCGCTGACCACTGACGAGATGATCGAGGTGACGTCTTTTGGGAACGGGGCGCGACAGTCGGTCTCGCGGATGGAACTTTCGGAGGTCATCGAAGCTCGAGCTGAGGAGATCTTGGCCTTGATCTTGCGCGAGGTAAAACGCTCAGGCTACGATGGGTTACTGGCTGCCGGATTGGTGATGTGCGGGGGCTCGGCCGATCTGGCAGGCTTTCGGGAACTGGGCCAGCAGGTGCTCCAGTTGCCGGTTCGGGTGGGCAGGCCACACGATCTGCAGGGCCTGACCGATGTGCTGGAAAGCCCTGCCTACGCCACCTCTGTCGGATTGCTCCTATGGGGGATGCGTCACGAGGAGATCGGCCAGCCTGAACCAAGGCGTAGGCGCCCACCCAGCGAAGTCATGCAGCGCGTGCGCAACTGGTTCCGGGCTTTTCTGCCGGGCTAGGTGCTGGCGGGCCGCTGGCCGCCGCAAAATGGGAATCGGGTGCTACAGGAAAGGCACCATAATTCTATCGTCGCAGAATACGGGAAATCGAGTTGTAGAGGGAGGAAGACATGCAGCACAAGTTTATGCCAGAAGTAGAGAACTTTGCCCGGATCAAGGTGATGGGTGTCGGAGGCGGTGGCAGCAACGCCGTCAACCGCATGATCGCCGCAGGTCTGCAGGGCGTCGAGTTTGTGGCCGTCAACACCGACGCCCAGGCGCTGATGCTATCGCGCGCGGAGAACCGTGTGCGCATCGGCGACAAGCTGACCAAGGGGCTGGGCTCCGGTGGTGAGGCGAGCATCGGCGCCAAGGCTGCCGAGGAGTCGAGCGATGACCTGTACGAGGTCATCAACGGCTCCGATATGGTGTTCATCACCGCCGGGATGGGTGGTGGCACCGGGACCGGCGGCGCTCCAGTCATTGCCCGCATTGCCCGCGAAACGGGGGCGCTGACCATCGGTGTGGTCACCAAGCCCTTCACCTTCGAGGGCACCAAGCGCCGGGTTGTGGCCGATGAGGGCATTGAGGAGCTCAAGGAGCAGGTGGATACCCTCATCGCCATCCCCAACGATCGGCTGCTGGAGATCGTGGACCGCAAGGCGAACATCCAGGAGGCTTTCCGCGTGGCCGACGATGTGCTGCGCCAGGGCATCCAGGGCATCTCGGAGTTGATCACCGTGCCTGGCCTCATCAACCTGGACTTTGCCGACGTTCGGTCCATCATGGCCGAGGGCGGGGCGGCGCTTATGGCCATTGGCCATGCCGAGGGCGACGACAAGGCGGCCGAAGCCGCGGAGCAGGCCATCGCTAGCTCGCTGCTGGATGTGACCATCGATGGTGCGCGGGGCATTCTGTTCAACGTGACCGGTGGTTCGGACCTGAGCCTCTTCGATGTGAATGAGGCTGCCGAGATCATCCGCCAGACGGCGCACCCCGAGGCCAACATCATCTTTGGTGCGGTCATCGACGAGTCGATGGAGGACGAGCTCCACATCACCGTGATCGCCACCGGTTTCGACGCGGCAACGCAGCAGCAGCGCCCTGTCGAGCGCCAGACGGTGCCCACCCGCGTGCCCGAGCAGAAAAAGGTTGCGCCAAGGGCAACACCCGTGGCCGTGCCCGATTTCCCGGTGCGCACGCTCGACAGCGAGAACCTGGACATTCCCGCCTTTTTGCGCAAACATGTCAGGGGCTCTGAATAGGACCTTGGTTGTCGCCACAAGATGAATGAACTCCCCCAGGAAGATCCTGGGGTCTTGGGTGCTGCATGTTGAACTGGGACGTAGACAGCTCTCAGCGGGCGGCGGTCAGTCTTTGCATGGAAGAGGCTGGGCGTTGCTCGCTGGGTGCTGGAAGCGTTCTGCAACGGTAACCATTTCTGGCCCGCGAAGGGCTGTCGCATCCCCACTCGCCCCCTTTCGTAACGAAAGGGGGCGATGCCTGTAACGGACCAAGGTTAAAATTCTGCTAGACTTGCTCCTTTACACCCCTGAGGTCTTGCAATCTGGAGCGGTTTGTGGTATAGTATGAGCGACCTACCACATCTTGTGGGGTCGCCCAAGCTTACCACGAGATATAGTATAAGTATCAAGGGTGGGATGCAGGGGCCTGGGGACCTTCCCGATGAAGCGTGTCCCTCTCATTTGCCACCTGTCCTGAACTCAACACCAGTACTTTTGATAGCTCGATGGAGTCACGCGATGAAATGTCCGTTTTGCGGTTCGAGAAACTCCCGGGTCATAGACACTCGCAGCGCTGAGGGGGGCATTCGCCGGCGACGGGAATGCGAAGACTGCCATCGGCGATTCACAACCTACGAACGTGTGGCTCCCCTGCGATTGATGGTCGTCAAACACGATGGGCGGAGGGAGCCTTTTGACCGCGACAAGATCCTGGGCGGGGTTCTGATCGCTTGTGCCAAGCGGCCCATCGATACCGAGGCCATTGAAGAGTTGGTCAGCGGAATCGAAAGTGAGCTCTACCACCGGGGCAGCCGCGAGGTTACCAGTCGGGAGATCGGTGAGATGGTGATGCGCAACCTACGCAGCCTGGACGAGGTGGCCTACATCCGCTTTGCCACCATCTATCGCAAATTCGCCGATGTGGAGGATCTGGCAGACGAGATTGAAAACCTTCTGGAACGCCGGCAGCGGGAGGCCATCCTGCGAGCACAGATGAAACTGGACCTATAAGGAAGGATCATGCAGGAACACAGTGACACTCTGACCCAACAACTCTTCGACACCATCCCCCCATCTTTGGACCGGGAGATCCCGCTTAGCGAAAACGCCCTGACCGTGTTGGGAAAGCGATACCTGTTGCGAGGTCCAGACGGCAAACCTGCCGAGACCCCGGACCAGATGTTCTGGCGCGTTGCCCGTGTCGTGGCCTCTCCCGACGTCGCCTACGGCGACAGCGCCGAGCGCAGCGCGCGAGCCTTCTACGATCTGCTGACTACCTTCCGTTTTATGCCCAACTCGCCTACCTTTACTGGAGCGGGGACACCGCTGGGTCAGCTTGCAGCCTGTTTCGTGCTGCCCATCGAGGATGACATGGGGCGCGCGCCGGCTGGCATCTTTTCTACGCTGCGCGTGGCGGCCCTGATCCAGCAGACGGGTGGGGGCAATGGTTTCTCCTTTTCGCGACTGAGACCCAAGGGGGCACGGGTTAGTACCAGCAAGGGGTTCGCCACCGGCCCCGTCGGATTCTTGAGGGTCTATGACAAAGCCTTTGGCGAGATCGCGCAGGGGGGCACGCGGCGCGGCGCCAACATGGCTGTGCTGCGTGTGGACCATCCTGACATTCTCGAATTCGTCCGCTGCAAGAGCCAAGAGGGCGAGATCGCCAATTTCAACATATCAGTGGGTATCACCGATTCCTTTATGCGAGCTGTCGAGGGCGATGAGGAATATGAACTGATCAATCCCCAGGACGGCAGCGTCTGGGAACGGATCCGTGCCCGCAAAGTGTTTGACGAGATCGTTGATAATGCCCATCGCAACGGCGAGCCTGGTGTCCTCTTTCTCGACGCGGCCAATCGCAGCAACCCTGTATCTCATCTCTATGCGCTGGAGGCGACAAACCCCTGCGGCGAGCAGTGGCTGGGACCCTACGAGAACTGCTGCCTGGGCTCTGTCAACCTGGCTCAGCACGCCCTGCCCGTGGTTGGCGATGCCCCTGGGGCCAGCCGGATCGTGGACTGGGCCAAACTCCAGGATACGGTCGACCTGGCCACCCGCTTCCTGGACAACGTGATCGACGCCAACAAGTATGTACCGGCTGTGCCAGAGATTGAGGAGGCTGCCCATCGCGCCCGGCGCATTGGCCTGGGCGTCATGGGCTTGGGCGATCTGATGTTCCGGGCTGGCATCCGCTACGGTAGCCCGGAGGCGGAAGAATTCGCAGCCCAGATTGTAGAGTTCGTCCGCTTCCAGGCCATGAGTACCAGCATCAAGCAGGCCAGGAAGCGTGGCGCTTTCCCGGCAATCCAGGGCAGCATCTACGATCCCGAGAGTCTGAAGTGGCGCCCACCCGCGCCTCTGTCGCCCTATACGCACGATTTTGGCCGGCCGGCCCTCGATTGGAACGAGATCGTGCAGGGCATCCGTAGCCACGGGATTCGCAATGCTGCCCAGACTACGGTCGCGCCTACGGGCACCATCGCCACGGTGTCCGGCTGCGAAGCCTACGGGTGCGAGCCAGCCTTTGCCTTGACCTATGTCCGTCACTTCAAAGACGGAGACGAGGACGTTGAGCTGACCTACACCAGCCCCTTGTTCATGCAAGCCCTGGAGCAAGCGGGCCTGGATGAGGATACCCGCGACGAGATTGTGCACCAGGTTTCTGTTACCGGCAGTTGCCAGGAACTTGACGCCGTCCCGGATCAGATCCGCCACGTCTTTGTCGTGGCCAACGATATCCCGGCTGCCGAGCACGTCCGGATGCAGGCTGCCATCCAGGCCTTTGTGGACAACAGCATCTCCAAAACGATCAACTTTCCCCAAGCTGCCACGACGGAGGATGTTGGCCGCGCCTATCAACTGGCCTGGCGGCTTGGCGCCAAGGGGCTGACCGTGTATGTCACCGGCTCCCGTGAACGAGTGGTGCTGGAAACGCAAATGACCAAGAGTACCAAAGCGGTTGACGGCTACGGCTCACAACAGGACGGCGTGGTGCCTCGCAAACCCCGGCCGATGGTCCTCCAGGGTACCACCTACCGCACACCGACACCGCTGGGAACAGCCTACATCACCATCAATGAGAACGGCGACCACACCCCGTTCGAAGTGTTTGCCAATGTCGGCAAAGCCGGGTCCGACACGGCGGCAGTGGCCGAGGCCATTGGCCGGCTGATTAGTTTGACGCTGCGCATGCCCTCTCCCCTCACTTCGCAGGAACGCCTAGCTGAGGTGATCGACCAACTGACCGGCATTGGCGGACGGAGGCCGATGGGCTTTGGTCCCAACCGGGTGCGTTCCCTGCCCGACGCCCTGGCCCAGGTATTGGCCCGCCACATTGCCCTCGTCGAGGCCGAGCCGCCGCCGGAGCAATTGCCC
Source organism: Anaerolineae bacterium (assembly GCA_050123055.1). Taxonomy (GTDB): domain Bacteria; phylum Chloroflexota; class Anaerolineae; order JAAYZQ01; family JAAYZQ01; genus JASFHU01. The sequence goes on along the minus strand of JASFHU010000014.1, from coordinate 2,489 downwards.
TTGCCCATCGCCATGCCCCAGCAGGGGGCTGACCTGTGTCCCGACTGTGGGCAGGCCGCTTTTGTGGCCATGGAGGGCTGTCGCAAGTGTCTGAATTGCGGCTTCAGTGAGTGCTAGCTTGTCGATTTGAAGTTTCCCCTCTGCAATGCTATAATGGGCCCATGTTGCGACGACTTGTGCGCGCCTTGCTGACGCTGGTGGTATTGGTGCTTCTCGCGGGGGCCATCACCTTCCTTTACATCGGCTGGCGCATAAACTACACAGGCACCCGCGACCTGGCGCAACGAGCAGACGCCATCGTCGTCCTTGGTGCGCGCGTCGAGCCGGATGGTCAGCCAGGTCCTGACTTGCAGGTGCGGACCCTGCATGCCGTCAGCCTTTTTCAACGGGGTCTGGCCCCCTATGTGATCTGTACCGGGGGCTACCACGGTGACCGTCTCTCGGCAGCCTCTGTGGCCTGCAACCTGGCGCAGGCCCGGGGGGTGCCGGCCGAAAAGATCCTGCTGGCCGAGGGCTCCATGACCACCAGCCAGGATGCCGTCAGCGCCCGCGATCTGATGCTGGAGCGGGGCTGGGAGACGGCCATCCTGGTCAGCCACCCGCTCCACCTGGAGCGGGCTCGTCTCCTGTTCGAGGGCCAGGGCATGACCGTCTATCCCAGCCCCACCAACACTGACCTGACCACCATCCCCTGGCGCACTCGTGCTTGGCTCACCGCCCGCGAAGCTGTGGGCATTGTCTGGATCGGCCTGGAGGAGATCGGCGTGCCGTACGAATGGACGCACCCCCTGAGCCGCTGGGTCTACGGCCCGCCGGCGAATGCGGGAGTGAACTAGCATGCTGGCCGGCCCACCGTTCGTCCAACCGAGCGCCCCATGACCTGGCAACAGATCGCCGCCACAGCCTACCTTCTGGAGAGGGAGCGGGGCACGGTCCGCAAAGACTGGGGAGGGCGGCTGCCCATTGCCCTGGTCTTTCCCAATACCTACTATCTGGGCATGTCCAGCCTGGCAGTGCACACCTTGTACCACCTGTGGAATGCCCGCAAAGATGTTGTCTGCGAGAGAGTTTTCACCGCAGCGTCGGGGCCGCGACGCTCGGGGCGGGGCAGCGCGATGCCCGTGGCCCTCGAATCTGGTGCCCCCCTCGACTACTTTCCGGTGCTGGCCTTCTCCATCTCCTACGAGATGGACTACTGGAACGTCGTCGCCCTGCTCCGTGCCGCGGGCGTCCCGCCCCGCGCAGCCGAGAGGGACGATACCCATCCGCTGCTCATCGCCGGCGGGCCGGCGGTCTCGGCCAATCCTGAGCCGCTGGCTCCCTTGCTGGATGCGGTGGTCATTGGCGAGATTGAACCGGTCTTTGACCAGTTGACCGATGCCCTCCACCTCGTGGCCGAGGATCGCCAGGCTGCCCTGGCCAGCCTCTCTGAGCTCCCCGGCCTCTACGTGCCCAGCCTGCAACCCGGCGACGCTGCGACCCGGCAGCCCATCTCCCGCCAGTGGCTCCCCGATCTCGACAGCGTGCCCACCCATTCGGTCCTCTTTACGCCTGACACCGAGTTCGGCGGAGTGGGCCTCATCGAGATCGCGCGTGGCTGCGGAAGGGGTTGCCGGTTCTGCATGGCCGGTTATGCCTTCCGTCCGCCGCGCCAGCGCTCGGTCGACGTCATCCTGGCCCAGGCTCGCGATCTACTGAAGCACCGGGACCGGCTGGGCCTGGTGAGTGCTGCCGTCTCTGACCATTCCTACATTGACGAGCTGGCTGTCGAGCTTCGGGCGCTGGGCGCGCGGTTGAGCGTGTCCTCGATGCGCGTGGACCCTGTTTCTCTGCCCCTGGTGCGTGTCCTGGCCGAGTCGGGCACGCAGACGCTGACGATTGCTCCTGAAGCTGGCTCGGAGCGTCTGCGAAAGATCATCAACAAAACCCAGACCGAGGATGACGTACTCCGTGCTGTGGACCTGGCGACCCAGCATGGTTTTGCCCAGGTCAAGTTGTACTTCATGTTGGGGCTACCCACTGAAGAGGAGGAGGATGTCGAGGCCCTGATCGACCTGGCCCTGGCTTGCGCCGGGCGCTTCGACCGGCAGATAACAGTCAACATCACCCCCTTTGTGCCCAAGGCTCACACGCCGTTCCAGCGGCTGGCCCAGACACCGGCCAAGGTCGTCAAGCGTCGCCTGGCACGCATAGAGCGCGAGCTGCGACGCAAAGGTCTCGACGTCAAGTCGGAGAGTCCAACCTGGGCTGAGGTCCAGGGTACGCTGGCCCGAGGAGACCGCGGACTGTCCGAGGCGCTGCTGGCCGTCGATCGTCTATCCCCCTCGAGTTGGCGCACTGCCCTTGCCCGAGCCGGACGCCCGTTGACAGAGTTGCTACGCCAGCGGCCCGCTGGCGAGCCCCTGCCCTGGGACTTTATTCGCAGTGGTGTGCGTCCGGACTACCTGGAGCGGGAGGCGCGCCGCGCCGGCGATGCTCGTACCTCTCTC
>JASFHU010000013.1:0-17473 GCA_050123055.1 Anaerolineae bacterium | reverse complement strand
CCCGGTGACGCACAAAGGCCACGACCGTGGCCGTGAGCATGAGGGCCAGCACTCCCAACGCCGAGCCCAGGTCGAGGGCTGCCAGCCCGGGCTCGAGTCCGCGCAGCACCACCATGGCGCCAAAGATGATCACGGCCAGCAGAAGGGCAACAGCGATCACCGGTGGCCGGCTCACCCACCGGATAGAGCCAGCCTTGCGCCAACCGGCAATGGCTGAGGCGACGATGAACAGTGATGTCAGTGCCGCCATCACACGGTGCGCATACTCGAGAATAGAATCCAGGCGCATGGGGGGGACGAGCTGCCCATAGCAGCCCGGCCAATCTGGACATCCCCGTGACGCGCCGGTCATACAAACGATGCCTCCCAGGGCGACCAGAACATAGGTCAGCAGGCACGTAACCAGAAGAAGGTCCCGGTGCCGCCGGGTGATAGAGGTCTTGCCGTTTGCAGAGTTGGTTCTCATACGGGCTTGGATTCGGGCAGATTCTTGGCTGGTCGAGGGCCGCTACCGGGGCCTGATTCCACACACATTTACGGCTGAAAGGGAATCTGCCCTTCAGTGCGCCAATCAACAGGGCAGCAACCAGGCCCAACCAGGGCCAGAGTATACCGCAACTGGAGCAGTAGGTCAAAAAACCCGCTGTCTTCGTACGCCCCCTTCCCACCTGCCGGCCTCAACCTTAGCCTCGCCCCCAGCCTCTTTCGTCCAATTCGTGAAATTCGTGGCCCTCTACTGCTCCATCAGCTCCCCGGCCAGGGGGTGGCCGGCGTCGTACCATTCCAGGAGGCCGCCCGCGTAGCGGCTCACGTTCTGGAATCCTCGCCGTTCCAGGAGTTCGTAGCAGAGGGTACTGGCATAGCAGGCGTCGTTGGAGCAGTAGACGACGATATTGTCCTGGGGATCGAGCCCGCGGAAGGCGTCGGGGGAGGAGAATAGTTTTTCCATGGTTGACTTGTCCATGGGCAGGTCGAGCGGTAGATTGATGGAGCCTGGGATGTGCGCGGTCTCGTAATGCCACGACCCCAGGACGAAAACCAACTTGAAATCCTCGCCGCTGTCGATCTTTTCCTTCAGTTCATCACAGGAAATCAGTTTCATCGTAGTTTGCCTCCTCGCCCACTGGCCTGGCATACTTTGCGTTCATTCGAGCTAGATCGGACAAGCCTGGGTGCCTATCTATTATGACCTATTGTATCCGACTTTTCTCTATTTGTCAAGGCTAAATCTTGTTAATGTAGATTTCTTTGCCTGGTTATTCCTCCACCCGTTTGACGAGCAGCAGCGTGACACCCAGCGTCTGGAACCAGCTCAGTAGGCCATACAGGGCCGGCCGGTCGCGAAAGCAGCCCTCAATCACCGTCTCGCCGCTGGCTTCCTGGTGAACCGTCAGTGCCTCAAAGTGCCGCAGGCGGTGGGGGGCCAAGTGGCCCTGGATCCGGATCTCGTACCGCAGCGGGGTCTCTTTCATGGTCGGTGCTCCTTGGATGTTGTTGGGGAAATGGGATAATAGGACTGGCAGTCGCGGGACGAGGTCCCGTTGCAGGACTGCCAGTCCTGATCATCGTTATTGCGCGCTTGCCGGAACGGCAACCGGGTCGTCGATGCCTGCGGCCCTTTGGCTGCTGGTGGGTGCCGGTGCGGCGTCCGCCGGCCCGGCATCCGACTCGCCCTTCTCTGCGACCACATCGTCGAGGCGCGTGATGGCGGGCACAAACAGGGCACCGACACCCATGACCGCCATGGCCACGCCGGCGACCAGGAACCAAGTCTGCACGCTCAACACGTCGGCCAGCGGCCCGGCGATGGCCAGCCCCAGTGGGACCATGGCCGCCGTCGCACTCTGCAGCAGGGTGAACACCCGGCCCTGCATCTCCGCCGGCACGATGGTCTGCAGCACAGCCAAGAGGGCGCCGTTGGCGATGGGGTTCATGAACCAGGCAAAGAACATCGCGCCCACAGCCAGCGGGTAGGCGCCAGCCGGAACCAGACCGATCATGGCCAGGCCTACGCCTTGCAGTGCCAGGGCCAGCAACCCGGTCAGCGAGCGTCGCTTGAAGCCGCCCCAGACGCTGAGGGTGATACCGCCGCTTACCACACCCACCCCAAAAGCGGACTGCAACCAGGCCAGTTGGAGCACGTCACCCCCAAAGTGCCCGGTGACCAGCAACGGTTGGAGCGAAACGGCTGGAAAGACCAGGAAATTGACCAGCACGGCCACGACCATGATCATCAGGAGGCCGGGCCAGGCGCGCAGAAAGCGCAGTGCCTCGCGCAGGTCGGCCACCATCGAGGGCCGGGCAGCCTGTGCTTCGGCCTCGCTGCGCTCCGGCTGGGGCACATGGATAAAGAGGAGCGGGGTGATGGCCAGGACCGCCGTGACCACGTCGACGGCCAGCACGCCCTGCATGGGCAAGACGCTCATCAGCAGTGCTCCCAGCGGCGGGGCGACGATGGCGCCCAGTCCCTGTAATGCCTGGTTCAGCCCCGCCACCCGGGCCAGGTGTTCCTCTGGCACCATCAAGGTCGTGGAGGCCTGCATGGCCGGCAAGTGGAAGGCGCCGCAGGCGGCGCGGACAAACATCGCCACGTAGACGTGCCAGACCTGGACGGCGTCGAAGGCAAAGAGCACTGCCAGCGCGATGACGGCCAGAGCGCTCAGGCCATCGGCGGCCATCATCACCAGGCGGCGGTTCCAGCGATCGACCAGCGCCCCGGCGATGGGACTGACAAAGACGCGTGGCAGCACGGCCATCATCGTGGCCAGCGCCAGGACCGTCGCCGAGCCGGTGGTGGTGGTCAGCCACCACACCAGTGCAAACTGTACCAGTTCGCTGCCCAGCAGGGAAAAGACCTGCCCGCCCCACACGGTGAAGAAGGGCCGCATGGAGTCCGGCTTTGTCGGTTGAGCTTGCTTTGTTGCGTTCATCATCCACTCCTTGTACGTTCTGTTCTCAGCAGACCGCAATCCAATGCTCCAGGCTGGTCCGTGACCAGCCGGTTGCGGCTGCAGGATCGCCGGATCCGGCGCGAGCGACGGATGGCCCGCTGCGGTCCACTGATTCTGGACATGGTGCCAGTATAACCGCACAAGGAGTGGGTTGTCACCACCCTACCGGGTGGTCTTTGGGGGTGGGTTTGGTTAGGGTTTGAGTATGGAGGGGCAAATCCTCAGGTGGATATCGCTCGCCAGGGATCGCCAGATCCCTGGCATTCTAGGTCAGAATGTCTCATTACGACGGGGATCTGGCGATCCCCTTTAAGCGAGAAAACAGGGATGGATTTGACTCCAGTTGTGCTAGAGCAGTCCCAGTTCCTGCGCCCGGGCGACCGCTTCGATGCGACTGCCGACGTTCAGCTTGCCATACAGGTTTTTGGCGTGCCACTTGACGGTGTTCAGGGAGAGGTAGAGCAGCTCGGCGATCTCGGGATTGGAGCGCCCGGCGGCAATGAGGCGCAGGATCTCCAGTTCGCGCTCGCTGAGGGGCTCGACCAACTCCCCCGCACGGGGAACCAGCGGCGCGGCGCCCTGAGCCGAGGCGGCAGCGAGCACCCGGGACACGAAATCGGGGGCCAGGTGGCGGACCCGGGGGAGCAGGTCCACGATGGCCTGCCCTTCATCCAGGAAGGCGCGGAGATAGCCTTCCGCTGCGGCCAGCTTCAGGGCGTCTTGGACGCGTCTTAGGGCCGCTTCGGTGCGGCCTGTCGCCTGGTGGGCGAGGGCCTGGAGCAGGTAGATGGTGATCAGTTTGCGGCGCCGCTCGCCCTGGCTGGCAGAATGCTCCAGGTTGTCGAGAAGCTGCTGCGCATCCTCGAGCCGGTTCTGGGCCAGAAGGAGGCGCACGTAGGTCGCGTAGGGAAGCTCGTCCCAGTGATGGGGGGTGTCGGCTGGGCCAAGGCCGGCTTCCTCTGCCCAGCGCGCTGCTGCGGCCAGATCTGCCTCCCGCAGGCTGACCTGTGCCTCCACGGCGGTGAACCACTGTACCTTGCCCCCGTAGACATCCAGGCCGGTAGCGTATTGGCGCCCGGCTTGGGCCACCTGCCGCGCTGTGTCGAGCTCGCCTCTGGCCAGGTGCACCCGTGCCAGGATGAGCCGTCCCCACAGAATGCCGTCGGTGATGTTGGCTTGCTCCGCAATCTCAAGCGCCCCCATTACCTGTTCTCGGGCCCGCTCCAGCTCGTTGGCCTCGTAGGACAGCAGACTCCAGGCCAGGTGGATACCCTCGGAGACTGGCATCACGTAGCCTGGCCGAGATACCCTACCTTCGGAGGCCTGGCGGCAGGTGTCGACCGCTTCTCGCCGGCGCCCCAACTCGTTCAGGGCAAAGACGAGGTTGGTGAGCACGACCAGGGCCCCAACCTCATTGCCGGCCCGCTGTTCGTCCTGGGCTGCTTCGCGATAGACGTCGATGGCGGCGACGACATCCCCTTTCGCCTCCAGGACCTGTCCCAGGAGGTTCGAGGTGAGGTTGCGGTACTCGGCATCGCTGGTGTCAAGGAGGGCCAGCGCCTCTTTGCAGAAATGAACCGCGGCGTCCAGATCGTTGACGCAAAGTGCCAGGTGTGCTTTCAGGCCCAGCAGCCGTCCCCGGCTGGCCGGTGTCGCATCGGGAGGCAAGTTGCGCTCAGCGGCGTCGGCGTATGGGGGGGCTTGGCTCGTCCGGCCGGTGAAGAACATGAGCCAGCCCTGGTAGGTGGCCAATTCGCTATGGCCTCGCACCACCTCGTCGGGCAGTGCCTCGAGCCATCGCTGCAAGGTAGCGAAAGAGGCAAAGCGGAAAGCCTCCGCCGAAGCCAGGGTGATCACCTGCGCGGCACGGTCCAGATCGCCAGACGCCAGCGCATGGTTCACGGCTTCGGGCAAGAGTCCGTGGGTCGTGAGCCAGTCAGACGCCCTCTGGTGAAGGGCAGCCTGGCGATCTGCATCCAGTTCCGTGCGCAGGAAATCGGCAAACAGATGGTGGTAGCGGTACCACTGCCGCTGGTCGTCAAGAGGAATGAGAAATAGGTTGGCCCCGTCCAATTGCCTGAGAAGCTCCTTGCTGTCGCTGCGTCCCGTCACGGCAGTTCCCGATGTACTGCTTGGCGATTCGGCAAAGCCGAATCGCACTGCGTCACAGAGGGGGGCCGACATTCGCTCGAGGATCGAGGTCTGGCAAAGAAACTCGCGGATCTCGTCGCTCTGCTGGGCCAGGACCTCCTCGGCCAGGTAGTCGATGACGTGGCGGTGGCTGCCGCTGAAAAGCTCGACGAACTCGGCGATCCGCTCTGCAGATCGGCCCCGTACTGAGAGTGCCGCCAGTTGGAGCCCGGCGATCCAGCCCTCCGTCCTGGCTTCGAGGGCGGTGATGATCTCAGGTTCTAGCTCCAGACCCAGTGCCTGGTTGAGAAAATCCCTGGCCTCGTCCGCCGTGAAGCGCAGGTCTTTCTCGTGCACCTCTACTACCTGGCTCCGCACACGCAGGCGGGGTAGCGGCAGGGGCGGGGCCTGGCGCGTGAGCAGGACCAACTGAAGCCCTGGCGGTTGGTACTCGATCAGAAACTCGACTGCCTGGTGGATCGACTCCGTGTGGATAGCGTGGTAGTCATCCAGGACCAGCACGATCGGTTGACCTGCCGTAGCCACGTCGTTGATGAGGAGCGTCACCAGAGACTCAATGGGCGGCAGTTGTGGCGCGCCCAAAAGGGTCTGGGCAGTCTGCCCGATCTCCTCATCCACGCTTTGCAAGGCAGCGATGAGGTAGGTCAGAAACCGGACGGGGTCGTTGTCCCCCTCGTCGAGCGACAGCCAGGTGCAGGGACACTCGACGTGGTTGAGCCATTCCACGACCAACGTGGTCTTGCCGAATCCGGCTGGGGCGGAAACGAGGGTCAACTTGCGACCAAAACCCTGGTTTTGGCCCAGGCCCGCATTGAGCTGTTCGATCAAGCGTGGACGCGATACGAGCTCGGGCCGGATGGGTGGGATATAGAGTTTGGTCGTCAGCAATAGGGCGGCCATCTCGCCTTTCCCAGCAAGATCGCATGGCGGGCGTTCTCGCCGACCATGCGCCTGGGACATCTTACCATATCTGACCCATTCTCGCAATGCGGAGCGAACTGGGAATGCTTGATGGTGCCCGATATCTCGGCCCGCATGGGGGGACAATGCAGGCGATGCTCAAGCCAATACCAGGCTGCTTGGGCGGGTCTAGCGGCGGCTCCAGGTCCTGCCGGGCCCATCAAGGTTTGCCGGCAGGACCGGGTTGTCCTTGCTAAAAGTAGGTTATTCGACCAACCGCGGCTCAAGCCACTCAGCGATCTCCCCGAGGAGTCCAGTCCAGTAGGTTCCGCCACAGTCCCCTCCGTGCCGGACCAGAACCAGGTCGGCATCGGGGTAGACGTAGATGAACTGGCAAAAGTTTCCCTCGGCATGGTAGGCGTTGCGCTCCGCATCAACCCACCAGTAGTATTGGTACTCGACAGAGGGATCCGTTGTGGTATCCACCCGGGTGGCTTCTTCGACCCACGCTGCGGAGACCACCTGTCGCTCACCAACCTTCCCCTTGTTCAGAAACAGCCAGCCCAGCTTGGCGAAATCGATGGCGCGACCGTTGACACCGATCGACATCTTTTCAAAGCCCGATTGCTCGCTGTCCAGGTCCCAGGACCCATCTCCTTCCGCACCCATCGGCTGCCACAGTCGAGTCTCCAGATACTCCGACACAGACATACCCGTGGCGCGCTCCAGCAGCATGCCGATGAACAGAGGGTTGTAGTCGTTGTAGTGGAATCGTAGCCCTGGTTCCTCTTCGATCTGGCTCTCCCGCGCCGCGGCCCGCAGATCCGGGGAGTAGCTGGTGATAAAGTCATCGCTGAACGGGTTGGCTGCATCCCGGACAAAACGGATGCCTGAGGCCATAGTGAGCAGGTGGCGGACGGTGATGTCGCCGAACCGCGGGTCGCTCTCGAGCAACTCGGGTAAGTAGGTGGTTATGGGATCATCCAGGCTGGCAATGAAGCCCTCCTCTATGGCGATGCCGACCAGCGTCGAGGCAAACGACTTGGCGACAGACAGAGAAGACTGGGTGGCCTCCCGGCTGGACCCGTCAAAGTAGCCTTCGTAGAGCAGGTCGTCGCCGTGGAGAATGATAAAGGCGGTTGTGTTGGTCTCCTCGAGATAGGTGTCAAGTGGTTTGTCGTCGATCTGCAGGTCGCTCAGCCACTCTGGGGTGGCAGCCTCAAAGCCGACCGGTTTTTGGCTGGCGTGCACCGTGCGGGAAGGGAACCGCTGCCAGTCGTCCACATCGGCGTCACCCCACATGATGCCCCGGGCGACCAGCGAAGTGTCTGTGGAGGCCACCGCCCAAAGGTACATTCCGCCGGCGATTATCGCCAAAACCAGTATCAAACCCAGGCATACCAGTCCGACACGCTTCAGATTCTTCATCGCAATCCTCCCATACACGATCTCTTGGCTGCTCCAGTAGCTGCTGTGAGTGTAGCAGCACATAGGGTGGGTTGTCACCACCCTATGGGGTGGTCGCAGGGGGTGGACTTGCAATCTATTGACAAGCCAAGGTATCCATGGTAAAATCTAGACAGTCTAGATAGGAGGTGGCGATGATCAAGACCTGGCAATTGCAAGAGGCAAAGAACAAGTTCAGTCGAGTCGTCGAGGATGCCGTCAATAGTGGACCGCAGATCATCACCAAGCATGGAGAGGAGGTGGCCATCTTGCTCTCTTATGCGAGCTATCAACAGCTGGTCGCCTCCCGAGGAAGACTCTCCGAGTTCTTTCGTGAATCTCCACTGGCAGGGGGCGATCTGGATCTTGCCAGGGACAAAAGCGAGGCCCGGAAAGACATTGAGCTATGAGGTTCCTGCTTGACACATGTGTGGTTTCCGAGCTGGTCGCAGCGCAACCAGACGCTGGTGTGGTGCGCTGGATCGACAGTATGGCTGAAGAGAGGCTCTATCTCAGCGCCGTCACCATCGGGGAGATCAAAAAGGGGATCGAGAGGCTTACCAACACAAGACGCAAAAGCGCATTGTCAGAGTGGCTTGAGGATGATCTGCTGATCCGTTTCGAAGGTAGGATCTTGCCCATTGACACACCTGTGATGCTCGTCTGGGGAGAACTGACGGCAGAGCTTGAGACGCAAGGCAGGAAGATGCCGGCCATCGATTCCTTGATTGCGGCGATCGCTTTGCAGCGCAAACTCAGCCTTGTCACCCGCGACGAGGACGACTTTGCCAACTCTGGGGTGGTTGTCGTCAACCCCTGGGAGTAATAGCTGCAGTGCGTTTCCTCGGTGGCCTGGGGGCTAGATCCGACGACAGAGCCTTCGACTCTGACACTCCCCGGGTCACGGAGCCGCCGGGCTCTGTGGTGCCAGTCTGACCGTGCCCAGGAGGGCTTGGGCGCTCAACCGGGTACGCTCGACGAGTCGCGCCCAGTCGGCCTGCAGTTTGTCCAGGGCGCCCGCTACCCCGGTATGCTGGCTGGCTGGCGCTGCCTCCCAGGGCAAAGGACCGCTCACCTGGCAGGTTGTCACCCTGGCTTCGATCGCCTCCTGCCCCAGGGCCCGCGCCACCGAGATGCGATGGTGCCCATCCCGCACAAAGTAGACGTCGCCAATCTGGGTCAGCATCACGGGTGGTAGTGCCTTCCCCTGTTGCCGGGCTCTGGCGATGCCCAGCCAGCGTTCGCGGTTGTGGTCCCGCAGCGGGTAAAAGTTGCGGTCAAAGTCGGTGCTGCGCCCTTCGCTGCCCAGGATCTGGGCGATCACCACGGTCTGCAGCCCGGTATCGCAGTTGGCATCCAGCTTGCAGTCGGCTTCGACGTTGGCCAGCTTGAGGAGGCAGTGCGATCGCCCCGTCAGGCGGGACCAGAATTGGCCCCGCTGGCCCCTGCTGCGGGCGAGGGCATACAGGCTATTGGCTGGCCCAGCCTCAAGATCTAGCTGGGGCTGGGCTATCGCTGCCGTACCTATCGGCTGAAACATCGCTTGGCTCCCTCCGTCTCGACAGCTCTAGGCTACACGCCGCACTGGCCAGATAGTCCGGCGCTACGGCGCAGAGTATCCCAGAGAGATCACCAGTCTGCGCAAGACCGCTATCTTGGGCAGGCGCTGCCGCTCCGGCTGGCGCGACCTGCTGGCTGCTTGGACCGCACGGACAAAGTGGTGCTGTTCGGCCTCAGCCAGTTTACTCTTCATATGGGCTTTCGAGTCCATCTCGGCCAGGATTGGGTTCATCATCTTTCTCTCCCTTCTTTCAGTTATGATGTCTTGTTTACAGAAAAGACAGTCGGTCCGGTGCTACGGCGCAGTGTATCCCAGAGAGAGCACCAGCCTGCGCAAGGCCGATGTCTTGGGCAGGCGTTGCCGCTGTGGCTGGCGCGGCTTGGTGGCCTCTTGGACAAGGCGGCGCAGCTCGGCCTCAGCCATCAGATTCTTCAAATGGGCCTTTGACTCTGACTTGACCAGGATTTCACTTAGCATCTTGCTCTCCTTTCTTTCACGGTTATCCAGTCCTGCCTACAGGGTAGCCGATCTCAACCAGGTAGGAAAGAGTCCGGGGACCTATCTTTCGCTGGGCCTCCAGGCCCGGGAGACTTGGTTACCATGGCTGTGTTTTCGGACGAAAGATAAGGGCTGGCAGTCCTACTTCCAGGACTGCCAGCCCTGCTACATACCCCATCACGGGCAAAAATCGACGGGAGTCGTTACCGCGCAAGCCTCAGATTATGCTTGACAGAGCGGTAGGCGGACGGTGAAGCGCGAGCCGACATGCTCCTCGCTGTCCATCTCCAGCGTACCCTCACAGCGGTCCACCAGCGCTTTCACGCCGGCCAGGCCGAGGCCAGTGCCCGGGATCTGGCTCCGCCGCGCATTGGAGGCACGGAAGAACTCGGTGAACAACTGCGGGAGCTCATCCTGGGGAATGCCCATGCCGCTGTCCTCTACCTCCAGATTGGCCCAGGACCCATCCTGTCGCAGCGTAACGCAAACCGCTCCGGCCTGTGTATACTTGACGGCGTTGGAGACCAGGTTGGACAGGATGAGGTGGTAGACCTGCTCGGCCATGCACGCTCGTACAGGGGATTCCGGTAGATCCAGACTCAGGGCCAGTCCCTTCAGCCTGGCATCGTCCAGGTATGGCTCGCAGACGGATCTGGTTTCAGCCACAAGATCCAGATCGGTGCTTTGCTCCAAAGGATCCCCGGCCTGGGCCCGCGAAAGATCGAGGATCTCGTTCACCAGATCGAGGAGCTGGTCCAGGCGGCATTCGATCCGGGAAAGGAAACGTTCGCGCTGTGCGTCTTCCAGGTCCAGAAAGCGCAGTGCAGCCAGCATCGACTTGGATGTTGCGACCGGAGATCGGAGCTCATGCACCAGCATCAGCAACGACTCGGCCTGCGTCCCCTGCTCCCATGTCTGTTCCCAGTACATCTATCCAACCCTCCGGTTCCTTGTGCTTCCAGAGTACCCCAGCAGGCCTGGGTGGGGAAGGGGCGGTGGGCCCATCTTGTCATGGGCCTGGGGACCCAGTGCCCGGCCCTCAAACCTGAGGGCCGGGTGTTCAGGTTCCCTGGAGGTCCATCACTTGGACCACAGGCAGGCGTGCTCCACCACTGGACTGATATAGCTCGCACCCGCGATCTGCCCGCGGTTGTTGATAGCATAGGCAAAGCTCGACTTGCCGCCCAGGGTTCCCAGGTCGGTCATGTCCCCGGCTTCCCAGAGGACAGCGTGTGTCTCCCCCCTGGCCGTGTCGCTATACCCCGCGACCTGGCCCAGGTTGTTGATAGCCCAGGCGTAGCTGCTCCCTCTTCCCAGGGTCCCTAGGTCGGTCATGACGCCGTTCTCCCAGAGAAAGGCATGGACCGTGTTACCGGGGCCGATTTTGCTTGCTCCCACCACCTGCCCCAGATCGTTGATCCCCAGGGCATAGCTTTCTTTCCCACCCAGCGTTCCCAGGTCCACCAATTGCCCGTTCTCCCAGAGGGCGGCATGGAGTTCGCCCAACGCCGTCGCGCTGGCTCCCACAATCTGGCCACGGTTGTTGATCCGGTAGGCCTGGCTCCACCCCCCGCCCGGCGTTCCCAGGTCGGTCAGGGTGCCGTGCTCCCACAGGAAGGCATGCACGCTGCCATCGGTTGTCGAGCTCGCTCCCACAATCTGCCCGACGTCGTTGATGCCATAGGCTTCACTCCACCCTCCGCCCAGGGTCCCCAGATCGATGGGGGCGCCGTGATCCCAGAGAACGGCGTGCACACTACCATCAGCGGTCGAGCTCTTGCCCACGATTTGGCCAGGGCTGTTGATCGTGTAGGCATAGCTTTCGTTGCCAGCCAGGGTGCCCAGGTCGATCAGGTCTCCACCCTCGAAGAGAAAGGCATGGATCTCTCCCGAATCGGTCTGGCTGGCGCCAACAACCTGTCCACCATCGTTGACCCCGTTGGCCTCGCTCCACGACCCACCGAGAGTGCCCAGGTCGATTACTGGCTGCTGGGCTGCAGCGGGCAGCGCGCCGAATGCCAACGTAGCCAGGATCAGCAGGACCAGTACGCCACTTTTTGATACCTTCATGCTCATTTCCTCCTTTGCATCGTGTGGTTGTCTGTCCACACGCCGCGTGGTTGTCTGCCCACACGCCGTGTGGTTGCCTGTCCGCACGCCGTGTGCGGTTCAGCCCCCGGTCTGTCTCAACAAACTGCCAGGCCTCTCCTGACCAACGAGACGGCCTGGCGTCGCATCGTGCAGAGTATCACCCCCTTTCTAGGTGCCGCCGGAGGTTGGAAGTGGACTGTTCAGCCGCGGCAGGGCCAAAGCTTGCCTTTCCTCAACCTCCTTTCCTTTCTGCAGCCGGCTCTTGCCAGGTCGCCATCAAGCCTTCACGGCAGACACGGCCGCGCCCCAGGCCCAAACTAGGTATACCAGGATGACCAGCCAATCGAGGGCGCCTGACTGGCCCGCGAGCTGGCTCAGCCAGGCCAGTATCAGGCCGACGCCCAGGGCCAGCAGCGGTGTCAAAAGCATGTGCTGCCTCTGCGCCGGAGCCGAGGTCTGTCCGCAGCAGCGGCCGGCGATTACCATCCCAAGTAGCGTGACGATAGCCTGCCGTGCAACTGACAGGCTGAAGGGATCAAGGCTCATGCCAAACCGCCCCAGCAGTACCGGGCCTACCAGCCGCCCGCAGATCTCAAAGAGCAGCGAGATCGCGGCCATGACAAGCAAAAAGACCGAAACAAGGGGGATGGAGCACTGGCGCTGTGTCCGAAGGCGCTCACCAGCCAGCTCAGGCACGTGGTCGTATCCGCGGTGGAACGCGCTCTGGGCCTGGAACAGGCTAGACGCCTGCGGATCCATTACGGATGCCTGTCGCTTGGATGCCAGTTGCAAAGCATTGCTTATCATCACAGTCATCTCTCCTTCCGGTCTCTCCCCTAGAGTAACAGACCACATGCGGGCAGGGAAGGGGCGGTGGGCCTATCTTGCCCTGGGCCCAGGGACCCAGAGCCCAGTACTCCAGTCTGAGTGCCGGATATTCAGATTCTTTCAGGATCGGTCAAGCCCCAGCGGGTAGTGGTTCTGTAGACAAGACCCTTCCCAGAGATGGCGTCCGTGATTCCTTCGCCGGACGGCCCCGGCGGGTGGCGATCAGCAGGACGACTGCCACCAGGGGCAGAAACGCACCGGCAACCATTGTCTGGACCTGGCCGAGATGCTGTACGGCATAGCCCGCACCGGCGCAGCCCAGGATGCCGGCGATCCAGTTCGTCGCGCCGAACAGAGCAAGACCCCGGCCCAGGGCACCTCGGGGCACGAGATCGGTCACCAGTGCGGTTCCAACCGCCCCGGTAATGAACGAGACGGTGATCAATGTGGAGGTGAGCCAAAAGTGCCACAAAGAGGTCGAGACCGTCAGGCCCAGCAGGCCAGCCGTGGCTGACACAAAACCGAGGAGCAGGAACTTCTTGCGCCCCAGTCGATCGGACAGCCAGCCAAGCAGCAGTGGGAGTGGCAGGATGGGCACTTCGCTAATGGCCGAGGTGATCGAAATGTCCGTGGCGCCAAAGCCCAGCCCGTCCATAACCAGCGACCGGCCCATGATGAATACGTAGCCGCCCAGCGTTGCTGTCAAGCTGGCCAGGAACAGCAGGTAGAAACTCTGACCCAACCCTATCGCCGGGCCGTCTGCCCTTGCATCGGCGCTCTCAGCCTGGGCCTCCACATCGTCCTTCAGGAACAAGGCGATGGCTGGCCACAGCAGGCAGAACAGAGAGAGAACGAGGAACATGGTCTGGTAGCCCCACCGGTCGGCGATGGGTCCCATGGCCAAACCACCGATCAGGGAGCCTAGCCCACTGTTCAAGGCAAGAATGCCAAATACCTTACCCCGGGCGTCCTTCTCAGCGAGGAGCCCGGCCAGGATGCTGATCAGGGTAATGCCGATCCCGGCCCAAAAGTACCACACGGCTGAGGCCAAAGCCAGTGCCCAGATGTTGCTGACCTGTGCCATCAGCCACAAGGCAGGGGTTCCCACCACGCCCCCGGCGATGATCAGCGCCTTCCTGCGCCGCAGCCTGTCGGAGAGCCAGCCCGCGCTCACTGTGCCCGCAGCCAGGGCCAGGTAGGACAGCGATAGTTGGCAGCCAGCCAGGGTAGGGGATGCCTCCAACTGGGCGGCATAGACCGGCAGGAGGGGCGTCAGTCCGTTGCCTATCGTCCAGGGCACCAGGCTACACAGAAAGACGGTCAAAAGATCTGTTTTTCTCACCTTGTCTTCCTTTCTGGGGTCGCAGTCTGCGTGGGTCCGAGCTGCATGGGTTCCCCTGCCTCGAAGGTCGCCTGTACGATCTGGTCGAGTTTCACTGCCGGTAGGTTTTCCTGTGCTTGTAGCCTTGACTACAGAATACTCGACCAACCCTGGGCAGGGAAGAGTCACCGGGCCTATCTTGCCATGGGTCCGGTGGTCTATCGGGCCTTGCCTGGTACGAAAAAAAGAGGCCCATCGGGTGATGGGCCTCTGTGCCAAGCGGGGACTCGGGCTGTGACGAAAGGGATCAGGCTCACACCTTGACCAGGCCTTTGCGAATGGCATACAGCATCGCCTGGCTGCGATCGTAGACGTGGAGTTTAGAAAAGATGTTGTTGATGTGGTTCTTGACCGTCTTTTCGCTGATGACGAGCTCCTTGGCAATCTCGCTGTTGCTCCGGCCTTCGGCGATCAGCTTGAGCACCTCAAGCTCCCGGGGGGTCAGGTCGTCGACGAGGGGCGCCTGCTTTCCGGGTAGGGCGGAGAACTGGCGCATCACCTTTTGGGCCACGGTAGACCCCAGGAGGGACTCGCCATGGGCCACGGCGCGGATGGCTCGCAGCATGGTGTCCGGGTCGGCATCTTTGAGGATATAGCCCCGGCCGCCGGCCTGCAGGCCCTTGAAGATAAACTCGTCGTCCTCAAACATGGTGACAAAGATAATTCCCACGTGGGGCATCTCTCGATGCAGGGTGCGGGCGGCTTGGACGCCGTCGAGATCTGGCATCTTGATGTCCATCAGGATGACGTCAGGCATTAGCGCCCGGGCTTGTTCCAGTGCCTCTACCCCTGTGGCCGCCTCGCCCACCACGCGCATGTCCTCCTCCGCCTCCAGCATCCTGCGCACGCCTGTGCGAAAAAGGGTGTGGTCGTCTACGATGAGGATATTGACCTTGTTCATCTTCTCTACCTCTCCTTACAGCGGCACGATCGTGGTCACCGTCGTGCCCTGGCCGGGTGTGCTGCGCACCTCGAACTGCCCACCCAATTGCTCCACTCGTTCTTGCATGCTCCACAAACCGACGTGCTTGCTGGACCGGGGGCGCCGGGTATCAAAACCCTGCCCATCATCGGTGATGCACAGTCTGGCCTGACTGTCATCGCGTACTAGCGTCACGCACACCTGCTGGGCCTGTGCGTGACGGAGCACATTGTTCACCGCTTCCTGGACGATGCGAAACAGGGCCGTCTCTACCGCTGCCGGCAGCCGCTCGCCGTCGTCGGCCGCAAACTCGACAGCCAGGCCGTGCTCCTGCTCGCAGCGGGCCAGGTGTTCCCTGAGGGCTGGCACCAACCCCAGCTCGTCCAGGGCCACAGGTCGGAGGTCCTTGATCAGGCGGCGGATGTCCCGGATGCTGGCCTGAGCCTGCTCGGCCAGCTCTTCGATCTCGCCGGCCACGGGGTGGCCCTCCCGCTCGAGGAGTCTGCCGACCGTGAGCAGGCGGAGGTTCATACTGGCGAGATCTGGTCCCAGCCCATCGTGCAGCTCTCGGGCAATGCGCTGCCGCTCCTCCTCCTGGGCTGCGGTCACCTGGGCATACTGTTCGCGCAGGGCGGCCATCCGCTCCTCGTGCAGGCTGGCCAGAGATGCCTGAATCCGGGCGTGCAACAGCACCGGGTTGAACGGCTTGGCCAGGTAGTCCGTCGCGCCCATCTCGATGCAGCGGACGATGCTCTCCACCTCGTCCATGGACGAGATCACAATGACCGGAATGCGCCGCAATAGGGGGTCGCGCTTCATCTCGGCCAGCACTTGGTAGCCATCCATCCGCGGCATGATCAGGTCGAGCAGTACGGCGTCGAACGACTGTGCACCGAGCATCTGCAGCGCCTGCCGTCCATCTTCTGCCGTCTCCACAGCGTAGCCAGATTCCTCGAGGTTGGTGGAGAGTAGGATGCGGTTCAGCCTCTCGTCGTCTACCACCAGGATCCGGCCCTTGCCGGCGGCATTTCTCTCATGGTTCATGTCACATGGTCTCCAGTGCAGTTTTGACCCTGGCAAACTCTGCTTCGGCCTGGTCGATCTGCCCGGCAGCGCCTTCGAGTCTTCCATCCCGGGCAGCCTGCTCCAGCTCTCGCGCCACGGAAGACAGGGCCATGGCGCCGACCGTCGCACTCGTCGACTTGAGGGTATGCGATGCCCTGCGCAACTCGTCCGCCTGTCCCTGCGCCAACGCCAGGCGCGCTTCCTGTAGCAGGCGCTCTGCGTCCTCGTAAAAGCCTTCGATCAAGTTTGGCAGCATCCGGTCTGCCTGCTGGCCCAGCGTGGCTCGCAACCGTTCCAGCGCCTGGGGATCCAGTACCTCCGGCTCCACGGCAGGTGATGCAACCGCCTGCGGAGGTCTCTGAGCATCTGCTGGCCGGCGCGGGCGGCACTTGCTCAGTGCCCTGACCAGTTCTCCTACCTGGATCGGTTTGCTGACATAGTCATCCATCCCCGCTTCCAGGCAGATTTCACAGTCCTCTCGCATCGCGTTGGCCGTCATGGCGATGATCCGTGGTTGTGTCTCTGCCGCAATCTCGGCCGGCGACAACTGCCGGATGCGGCGTGTCGCTTCGAGCCCGTCCATCTCTGGCATCTGGACGTCCATCAGCACTGCGTCGTAGGGTTGCCTGCGCAACGACAAAAGAACCTCCAGGCCGTTGGCAGCCACGTCAGCCCGATAGCCCAGCCGTGCCAGGAAGGAGAGGGCCACCTGCTGGTTAATCATATTGTCCTCCGCCACCAAGATGCGCAGGGGCAGCCGCTGACCCATCTGGGGGTCGAACTGGGGGCTGATCGCCACATCGCGATCCGGCACCTTCTTCGGCTCCCGGGCAAAGATCTGCACCAGTACATCGTACAGTTGCGAGGCCTTGATAGGCTTGGTCAAAAAGGCCGCGAACTCGCCCCTCTCGGTAGCGCTGTCCCGTTGTCCCGAGGTCAACATGACCACAGGGAATCTTGTTCCCAAGCCTGTTGTTGCAGCGTGCTCCCGCTGCAGCGCGACCGCCAGCGCGAGGCCGTCCATCTCTTCGTCCGGTCCCGCCGGGCCAGGCCCAGCCATGTGCATGTCCAGGAGCGCCACGTCAAAAGAGTCACCCTGGCGGACCCAGCCCAAGGCTTCGTGCGCCAAAGCGGCGGCCCGGGGCCGCATCCCCCAGGCTTGTGTCTGCAGGGTGAGAATCTGCCGGTTGGTGGCATTGTCATCCACGATGAGCACCCGCTTGTCGCTCAGGTCGGGCTGGATTTCATGCAGGTAGCGGCGTGGGGGAGCGGGGGCGGCTCTGGCCTGGATGGTGAAATGAAAGATCGAGCCCTTTCCCCGGACGCCTTCGCTTTCAGCCCACATGGTGCCCCCCATCATGCCGGCCAGATGGCGACTGATGGCCAGGCCCAGCCCGGTGCCGCCATAGCGGCGCGCCATCGAGGCGTCGATCTGGGTAAAAGACTGGAACAGACGGTCCATTGCATCGGGCGGAATGCCGATGCCGGTATCTCGCACTGCAAAGTGCAGTTCTAGTGGGGACGAGGTCGCCTCCCCCCTGCTATCCACCGATACCACCACCTCTCCCTGATGGGTGAACTTGACTGCGTTGCTGACCAGGTTCACCAGGATCTGGCGCAGACGGGTGGCGTCGCCAAAGATGGCGGCAGGGACCTGGGGTCCCATCAGGTAGGCCAGG